>JABSPQ010000030.1 GCA_013214205.1 Flavobacteriales bacterium | reverse complement strand
TCGACAATTAACAGGATAGCACTGAACTTGTTAAAGAAGGATGACGCAAAGATTGGGGTTAAGGCAAAAAGAAAAATGGCAGGTTGGGATAACGAGTATTTACGTAAGGTTATGAAAAATTAGATGCGTTTGCCCTGCTAATTTAGACCCGATTGCCCTGAATTAGTTAAATTTTATTTCCTTTGTACTTTAATTAAATATATGGGAACTTTCCTTTTCGATAATATCATTTTTGGCCCAGTTAGAAGTCGCCGACTCGGCCGTTCTTTGGGAATTAACTTGCTGCCGTTAGAATCTAAGTTGTGTAATTTCAATTGTATTTATTGCGAATGTGGCTGGACAGACAATAAGCAGAAGTTTAGCTTTCATCCAACAGAAGAAGTAGGTAGTCATCTAGAAACTACTTTAAAAAAGATGATTGCTGAAAATGATCCGTTGGATGTAATCACTTTTGCTGGCAACGGGGAACCAACGATGCATCCCGAATTTGAAAAGATTATTGATCGAACAATTGAATTAAGAGATCAATACATGCCCGATTGTGAGATTGCTGTACTTTCTAATGCCACTATGTTGCATAAGGGCCAAGTTAAAAGTGCATTGAAAAAGATAGATCAATGTATTTTAAAACTCGATGCGGGTTCGGAAGAAATGTTTAGCAAAGTTGATGAGCCTTTGGGTGGAATTTCGTTAAGCAAAATTGTTAAGGCGTTGATGAAATTTGATGGTGAAACAATAATTCAATCCATGTTTTTTAAAGGATTGCATAAAGGTGAAGTGGTAGATAATACGGAACCTAAAGAGTTGGCAAAATGGTTGGATCACATTGTTAATATTGCCCCAGTTAAGGTTATGATTTATTCTATAGACAGGGATACGCCGGCGAAAGGTTTAATTAAGGTTCTGAAAGATGAATTGGAAATTATTGCCGAAAGTGTTAGAGCTAAAGATATTCAGTGCGAAGTTGCATAGTTGTTCCATCTACGTAATAAGTATATAAGGTTTGGGAGATAAGTTAAAGTTGCTGCATTCATAAATTACCCTTGCCAACGGCCAATCCCAATGCATTTATCCACTACATTATTATTATTAAGCGGAGCGATAAATAAAATAGCTTCGAAATAACCCAACTTCTTGCTATTTTTGTCCTTGAAAATTTTGAAATCCTAGGACATGATTAATAAAATGATTGAGAAGGCGAGAGCCGCGCAGAAAGCTTTTGAAAGCTACGATCAAGCTGGTGTAGACGCCATTGTTAAAGCCATTGCGAAAGTTGTGTACGACAACGCGGAAGAGTTGGCAAGAGATGCTGTAGGCGAAACTACCATGGGTGTTTACGAAGATAAAGTAGCCAAAAATAAGGGCAAGTCTAAAGTAATATGGAACAACCTGAAAGATAAAAAATCGGTAGGGATTATTGATCGAGACGAAAAAGAAGGCCTAGTATTTGTTGCAAAACCTAAAGGAGTAATTGGTGCAGTAACGCCAACAACAAATCCTGTAGTAACCCCAATGTGTAATGCGATGTTTGCCTTAAAAGGACGTAACGCAATTATAATAGCGCCACATCCAAGAGCAAAAAAGGTTTCGAATAAAACGGTTCAAATGATGAGCGATGCCATCGAGAAAATTGGTGGTCCAGCTAATTTAATTCAGTGTATTGTGGAGCCTTCAATTCCTCTAACAAGCGATTTAATGGGAGCTGTTGATGTATTAATTGCAACTGGTGGCCCAGCCATGGTTACAGCTGCATACAGTAGTGGTCGTCCTTCTTTTGGTGTGGGTGCAGGGAATGTGCAAGTAATTATAGATCGTAACATTAACTATCAAGAAGCGGCTGCAAAAGTAATCGCAGGAAGAAAATTTGATAATGGTATTATTTGTTCTGGCGAACAGTCAATTATTGCTCCAGTAGAGGAGTTCGACAATATAATTGATGCTTTTAAAGCAGAAGGGGCTCATTATATAGAAGACCAAGCCGACGTAGAAAAGTTTAGAAGTGTTTTGTTCGAAGATGGTCATATTGCTAAAGATGCTGTTGGCCAAAGCGTTGAGATTATTGCTAAAATGGCGGGTGTTGAAATTGCCGAGAATTCGAAGATTATCATATTAAGATCGGATGATACAGATGGCGACTTATTGAGAAAGGAAAAAATGTGCCCAGTAATGGTGGCTTTTAAATACGATAAATTCGAAGACGGTGTTGAAATCGCAAAGCAAAATTTATTGATTGAAGGAGCAGGGCATTCAACAGCAATTCATTCAAATAATAAAGAGAATATTGATTATGCAGGGGTTACTCTTCCTGTTTCTCGATTGGTGGTAAATGCTCCAAGTTCTACAACAGCAGGTGGAAGTTTAATAAACGGATTTGCACCTACAACAACCCTTGGTTGTGGATCGTGGGGGAATAATTCAATCTCCGAAAATTTAGACTACAAGCACTTAATTAACGTATCAAGAATAGGGTTTGTTCAAGATAAGGAGGTGCCTACAGACGAACAAATTTGGTCGTAATACGTTGTGTTATTAAGTATAAACCTCTTTACTCGATTAAGACAAAAGATAGTTTATATTTGATTTGATAAATCAAAGTTGAAAAGAATGAAGGAAGCGATTAACGGACACACATTTCATATCCCCGTTATGGGAATTGGTTTTACTATCGATACCCCGGTTAAAGTTGCCAAATACGGAATTTGCTCAGTAATGTCTATGGTAGACGATTTAATCGTTGAAAAGATGAGAGAGAAGTATTGTGCGAAATTTGATTTTCCGTTCGAAGCCATCTCTACTAAAATTGAAGATTATAGAGCAAAGAGATTTACAGCATATTTTGATGTGGTAGATGTAATTGTTAAAAAAAGCTTTGAAGATTTAAAAAACTCTATTCACGAAACAGGTACAGAAGTTAATCGTTACATGGACTTGCTACCTGATATTTCTAAAGTAAAAAAAGGGTTTAAAGAATTAACAGCAAGAACTAGCGATACCAGAGAGATTTGGACTTGGTTGCAAGATAATTTGGTGCTTGGTACCATTGATGTAAATATCATGACCAAGTTAGATGCGGCTCAGTTCATCAAAAAAGAAAAACAAGAAGCTAAATTCAACGACGCACATTCTGCATTACGAGGTTTTGCAAATAGTAAGTTACAATCAGGTGTTGTATTGTCGGCAGGGATGAATCCAAGATTGTATTCTTATATAGGAGAGTTTGATGATTTCTTTCCTGACGAAAACGGAAAGGTTGAAAAGTCGATTATACTTAAAGTGAGCGATTATAGATCGGCACTTATTCAGGGCAAGTTCTTTGCAAAAAAAGGTTTATGGGTTTCCGAATATAGAATTGAATCAGGTTTAAATTGTGGTGGGCATGCATTTGCTTCCGACGGGTTTATGCTAGGACCAATCTTAGAAGAATTTAGAACAGACAGGGAAGGGTTAATCAGCGAAATTCACGGTATGTTGGTAACTGCTCTTGAAGCTAAAGGCAGAACTGTGCCTAAGGAACCAATGGACTTGAAGGTTACTACACAAGGAGGAATAGGAACTAGCAAGGAGCACGAATTTTTATTAGACTACTATAAAGTAGATAAAGTAGGCTGGGCGTCGCCATTTTTATTGGTGCCGGAAGTAACAAATATTGATGAGCCAACCAGGCTTATGTTGAGGGATGCAAAAGAAAAAGATTTGTACCTCAGTAAAACTTCACCTTTGGGAATTCCTTTTAATACACTTAGAGGTACTTCTAAAAGTAAAATACTTTGGGAGAATGTGGCGAAGGGAAAACCAGGAAGTCCGTGTCCTAAAAAATACTTGGTATCCAATACCGAATATACCGACATTCCGATTTGTAAGTCTTCTATTAAATATCAGAAACAAAAGATAGAAGAATTAGATGCTCAAAAAGCCGAATTAACAGAAGATAAATACAAAAAAGCATACAATACAATTGTAGAGAAAGAGTGTATTTGTGTTGGATTGGTTTCGGGTACTTTGCAAAACGAAGAACTCGATATTAAAATCGAAGGCGTTGGCGTTTCTATTTGCCCTGGTCCAAACACTGCTTATTTTTCCGAGATCATCTCAATGGATAAAATGGTGGGCCATATTTATGGTAAAGAAAATGTTATGACGGATCCAAACCGTCCGAACATGTTTCTTAAAGAGATAAAAATCTACATCGATTATTTAAGAGATAAGATGGAAGATTATAGTAAGCCAATTGAAGGTAAAGATGCTAAATATGTTACCGACTTTAAATTAAATTTAAATGACGGGATAGAATATTATAGCAACCTTATTGGCGAACTTAAAATAAGTTTGGAAGTTAGTACCGAGGATTTCTTGACCCACTTAATGAAATTGAAAGAAGAGTTAAAAAGCTTGCAAGGCTAGGCTTGGTCTAACCTTAGTATGCAACCTTCATTCCGCTTGCCTTCCTTTTCTTGATCTGAGTTTTCTTAGAATCCTTCTTTTTAATCATCAACTTAGGACGGCCAAAGGTTGAGGTAACAATAAATTCCTTGCCACCATATTGAACTTTACCGTAATTGTTTGTCCAATATAAATTGTTTGCATTTGAATCAACTTTTTTCTTTGGGTCTTCAGTAAACATTTCATAATAGCCGAGTCCACCTCTCGATCTAAACTTTAAAACATGACCAGCTCCAGGCTCAAATCGAATAACTAAGCTATTGTCATCCATGCTTTCGCAAATGCCCATAGTACCTTTTTCTATAATAACCATTTCTACCTTTTGGCCCTCTTCTATAACAATGTCTCCTTCCATAGCTTTAGTCTCGTTAGAAGTCATTACTCGCTTTAATTCAATAGTTTCTGAAGTGTAGTATTGGATTTTTTTCAAGTTAATCCCTTTAGATTCTACCGTTGTTCTTAACTGCGATGTAAATTCCGATTTACAACTGGTAATAAGCAATGTTAATATTGCTATAGATATTATGGTTAATCTCATTTTGTAATGTTGTTGGTAGCGTAAAATTAATTAAAAAAACACATCGGAGAAATACTACTTCAATCTTAGCTAACAATTACTATACCATATTGAATAGGAGTAGGGCTTTTAACGGGAAGCTTATTCGATAAGTTGTTTTGGGAAAGCTCAATCTATAACACGATATAAAAAACCTTAATATTTCATCTTTGCCTTGTCCTGTATAGCGGCAAGCGCAGCAAAGAATAAGGTATAGGGTAAGGTAATGGCAGGATGCAACGTATTAACGTCACGAAAGCTCAACAGATCAGGTTCTGTTCAGGTAAGTATATCATTGTTTAGTACTTGTAGACTTAATACTTTATGTTTAATTAACAATTCAACGAGTATTTGCACCTAAATTATCGACAAATCATGTCGGTTTTAGTTACTTACTCATGTTACGCAGTTATAAATGATAAATTTACATATGGATGTTGAAAACTTATTGCAGATTTATCAGGAGGGCTTAATGGCCAGTTCTTTTCAGGTAACGTGTACAGGGTTATCAGATATTACAGACAATGTAAT
>JABSPQ010000003.1:3965-37965 GCA_013214205.1 Flavobacteriales bacterium | reverse complement strand
AAAATAATTGAATACATTGATATTGAATATATTACACGCCAAATAATAGCAAATGTCGAAGATTTTGGATTTTTAGTGAAAACTAATAGCTTTGAATATCAGGACCTTAATTAAATCGATCTAGGTGCGAAACTTGAGTATAATAGAAATATTTAACGAATGAGTTCTTAAATGCGCAATATATATAAGCAACTACTTGTTCGTGTATCGGCTTGATCATAAAATGGTTTATTATGCCAATTGACTTCAAATACCCAAATGATTTTACCGTCTCCAACATTATTTTCTAATCCGATTAAGGAATTACTTATTGAGGTTTAAAAAAAAGTTTTCCACATTTATTTTTATTTTTTGTAACCTAAAACGTAACAAAAAACCAAAATGACACCTAATAGGTTACACTTGGTTTGTACTTATTAACATGTCTAAAAAAACAGCTAGTTGTGACCTTGTGGTATTTGCTATTTTTGACAAAGTTTTGATTCTTGAAAATATCAAGTGTCAGAAATAAAGCGAATTATGATGCCGTTAAAGTCTCAACTAAAATGGGTTGATTTTTCAGAATAAGTTCGATGGGAAGCATTAAATATTAAAAAAAAATGGGTATAAATATGTTAGATGATTTTTTGGAATTAAAGAAAGATGTAAAAACTGTAATTGAAATATTACAGAAAATGGATTCATCGGTAAAAGTTGGAGATTACATTGACGAGGTCGAAGCGAAAAAAATGCTTCATAGGGGTACTACCTGGTTTTGGGAAAGAAGGAAGGAGGGGAGTCTGGCCTTTTCGAAACTAGGAAGCAAAGTTTACTACGATAGAAAAGATATCATTAGAATGCTTGATGCAAACAAGCGAGACGCCTATAGTTTATAGGAGATTTCTACTTCCCTAGACTTCTCCGGGTTGACAATTAGATCGATGTTTCGTTTTTGTTTCGCCAGGGAATTCGAACGTCCTGTAATGGGCAGGTAATAAGCAGGGTAGGGCGTTGGGTTCGAATTTAAGTGAGTCTTGATTAGTAGTAATTTTAGCATCTTTTAATTGGCAAGACACTAACTTATTACTTGTTTAATCTACGGCAATAAAACCAGCACATAACCTAGTATTATTTAATAATAAAAGGGAAACTGCATTAAAACTTATTATATTGATAGAACTGAAGGGGCCGGAGGCTCATTAAGATCTGTTTTTTTTTCTTCAACCTTATCTACTTCTCTTCCCACTTTGTTTTCAACCTGGCCAACTCGAGTAGCTATCATTTGTTTAGCTTTTGAAACGTCATCTGATACATTGGTTCTTATTTGATTCATTTCGCCACCAATTTGGGTTCCCACTTCACCGACCTTTGATTCAATTTGACCTTTGATACGACTTGCATCCATTTCTACCTTGTTTTCAACTTGACTAACTTGAGAGGTAATCACCTGGTTAGCTTGGGAAACGTCATCTGTTACCTTGGTCTTCATAACATTCATTTCGTCGCTAATTTTCGCTTTTACCTTAGCGACCTTTGAAGCATCCTTTTTCTTCGCTTGTTTAACTTCTGTTTCTACTTTGTTTTCAACCTTTTCAAAATCGGCTTCTCCTTTTTTTAATAAACTTGAATGCTCAACCTGATTCTCTATTTGTTCAATTTCTGATTTCGCTTTTTGCAATAAGCCAGAATGTTCAACTTTTTGCTCGATCGAATGGAATTCTTTTAGATAAATATTGTAGACATTATTCAGTTTTGTCATAAAGGATGATTTGCTCTCGTCTGCTTTGCTTTTAGTTAAAGCATTTGGATGATCTCCTAAATGTGCAAGATGTGGCAAGTGATTAGCTTTAAAAAGAGAATTGAATAAGAGATAAATAATCAGTCCATATCCGAGAGGCATTAAAATCATGGAGAAAATAACCATGGACCCAAACCCAAATATTTTACTGGTCATTTCATGTCCTGCTTCGTGAATTAACAACCGAATATGTTGATGGGCTCCTTTTATGTCACCTTTTGCTTTTTTGAAGTCATAGGAAATATCCTCCTTAAATCCTTTTAACAGATGAACTCCCTTTTTCCCGTTTTTAATTTGAGTCATTTGACTTGCATGCTGCTGCATAAGCTTGGCCTTGTCTCCTTTTATACCAGCAACAGAAGTTTTAAGTTTTTTAATATATGAATCTCCGAAGTCAATTGAGGCTGCCTTTGATAGTTCCTGTACCCCTACAGAAAAGATTGCTAGTCCAGGGTTAAGGGCCAAAGACAGAATTAAAATCTTCGAACAAATCTTTTTAGTGCCTTTAACAAAACTTAATAGAAGCAGGGCTACGAGTGATACTTTAATAATCCAGCTTTTAGATATTGAAAGAATTAATACTTGTAAAAAGCTAATAACATCTGTAACCAAAAGAAACTGTTGAACTTTAGCGAGAGATTCATTGAGGTCTTTTGTAATTCCTTCAATAAAAGGGATTTTAATTGAACTCAATCCTGCCACAATCATTTTAGTTTCAGAAACTAACGATAAAAAACGCAGGTTGTTTTCAAATATTCCACTAACGTATTTCAAGGCGCGCTCTTCAAACAAGCCAGAAACTGCAATGATAATGAGGACAACAACAAAAGATAATGTAAGCTTATTTGATAAATTCATAATGCGTAAGTTTTCGTTATTTAACTATATCTACTAAGGAGCCTGTAAACTCATCCAAGTCTATAGTTTTTGAAAAAGCGTGATAGGAAGCACTTTTTTGCCAGATCTTATAGCCTTTATCCTTCCATGTGTCTGGTACTTTTGGTTTGCTACCTCCAGTGTACTCAGCCAACCATAGGTCGTATTCGGCAAATTTTATGTCTGTTAAATATTCTTGGGCAAAGGCATAATCGGTGTATAGTATTGGCTTCCTTTTTGTGTTTTTCTCTACTTGCGCTAAGAATATCAGAATGTCTTTTACCATCTTTTCCCCAGAAACACCTTTCACCATACTTCCTTGTTCTATATCCAATATAGGTGCGATGTCGGTTGAGCTAATATCATGGGCTGTTGAAGTAAAATGATTGGCTTGTTCAATTGGGTCGTAGCTGCAGTAATAAAAATGATAAGTACCTCTTATTAGACCTTTTTCTTTTATCTCGTTCCAATTGTTACGGAATTCTGGATCTACAAAATAGTCTCCCTCGGTAGCTTTGCAAATCACAAAGCGCAAACTATCTCCCGGTTTGAAGTCGTCCATTATGTTGCCCTGGAAATGTGAAATGTCGATACCATAATGAGTTCCTGATGTACTACTAAACCTTTTGGGAACTGAAGCCTTTTTTGTATCAGGGGTTTTAGAAGCGGAAGTGCTCGAGCTCTTTTCAGTACCCGGATTTTGATCAAATCCAATGTCTAATAATGAGTCAAGATTTTTGTCGTTTTCGCAAGAAATAAAAATCATTGAAATTATAATTGCGGGGAGTATAATACGCATAACAGTAAATTTAAATTGCTTATTTATTGCTCCAAATGTATCTTAATTGATACCACTATAACCACTTAAATGACCTTTATATACACTTGTATACAAATTGTATACGGGAAATAGGATGTTTTGTATGCTAAGTAAATCAAAATATTTATCGCATTATTAAACAGATTATTACTTACCTATATTATTCTTAATATCAAAAGTTGGATAGGGCCAGTCACATGTGAATGTGAGGGTGTTAGGATGTGCGTTGTACACTATGATAGACTAAAAATCAATATTTAGGTACGTATGTTTCAGTATAGAAAGAAGTAAATTCGATTTGCTTAGACTGTTTGTTAAATATCTTATAGTATTTGTTAACAGTTAGTTGTTATTAAATTATTTATAAGTAGTGAAGCTTCGTATTTGTGAATACAGGCTTGGGGATTAGTAAAATCTTACATCTGATAAATATATAGATATATATATTATAAAATAGTTAGTGAGATTAATTTTTAGTTTTATCGGCCGATAGGATTTTTTAGATAAGTAACAACTGAGTGGATGTAATTTAAAAATATTCTATAGAGACTGTTATAACGCGAACTTATGTTTGATGATAAATCTATAATAATTGGCTGCGACGACACAGCAGTGTTGTCGAATATTCAATTTGTTATAGACGACATCAAAAGCTATAATCTAAATACAATTTCCATTACCAATGGGTCTAATTTGTTTAGCATTGTAAAGAGCATGGAGCCTGACATTGTTATTCTTTGCTATCGAAACAATTATAAATTATTGCCCGAGCTAGCTTCCTTATCAAAAGAAAAGAAAATTCCAATTTTATGTTACAACAAATACGTCGATAGCAAATCTTTAACTGAATTCTCAAATGGAATTATTTTTTCCTACGAGTACGAGCACATTAACAAGCAGGGGTATGTTAAATCTGGAATTAAATCAGTACTTCGATTGGCCGAGCGAGATTCACCAAGTATAAATGTGATTGAAGATTCCAATCAAATTCGGGCTAAAAATTCAAGTCGTTACGTGTTAGAAATAGATCAGAAAAATGAGATGTTGTCTAAAGTTAAGCATAGGATTAAGACGCTTTACTCTAATGTAAATGAACTGGTTAGGCATGAGCTTAATTCGATCGTTAATTCAATTGATGCTGCTGCTTTGGGTAAAAATGTTTGGGAAGATTTTAAATTGTATTTCGAAGAAGTTAACCCTGGTTTTCTTTCTAAGCTTTCCCATAAGCATCCCGAACTAACTCCTATTGATTTAAAATACTGCTGTTATCTTAAAATGAATATGTCTAACAACGACATACGGCAGCTACTAGGCATCAATCAAGAAAGTGTTAGAACACATAAATACCGACTCAAGAAAAAGATGATATTGCCCAAAGAAAGCGATTTACATAGCTATGTAATGTCCCTTGCTCAGTAGAGTTTTTACACATGTCTATGTTTTGTCTACGTATTTAAATTACTGTACATATATCGTACATGAATTTATTTTATTAAACACATCTACCTCAATAATTTCGCATCGTTAGAAATAAACAAGATCTGCTTTAAGCGAGATTCTAGTATTTTAAAAGCAAGTTAATGCCTACGATAAGATGATTGAACAATCTTTACTTTTTACGAAAAACATCCTTGATCAGTTTTTACAAAACAAATTAGGCTTATCAGATAGTACTGTTTTGATCAATAACATTGCTGAGGCAGATGGTTCGATTCCTCCTAAAAATCAAAACAAAGTAGTGATCTCTTTAATCAACATCGACCAAGAAACCAATCAACCATTTTACGATAGAAGTCAAAGGTTATCCAATGGGAGTTTTGTCAATGTACAAAGAGCAGATCGATTCAATTTAGACATTTTAATAACATCTCAATTCGACGATTACCGAGAGACTCTGAAATTTCTCAATGCGTCCATCTTGTTTTTTCAAAGCAATCAAATCATTACTGCCAGTTCATTCTCCAACATGCCAACGGGCTTTAATAAGTTAGAGTTCCATATAGCCAAACTAGATTACTTAGCGATGCAAAACCTGTGGACTGCCATGGGTGCAAAGTACATGCCTTCGGTAGTTTATAAAATGAGATTGATAGAAGTACAAGCAAATGAAATTACTGGATTTACTAGTAATGTTAACCAACACCAGTTAAAGTAGAGCCATGACTACAACAGCTTATAAACATGTATTAACGGTAAAAGCATTGCATAGCTATTACCACAAAAACTTATGCACCTGCCTTGATTTTAATGCAACCGATTCTACATTAAAGCTAATGCATCGGTATGGATTAAGCTTAAGAAAGCAAAACAGCGGAATGGAACTTTATGCAAAAACAAGTCAACCGATCTCTAATTACTTAGCACACATACAAAGCGCTTCTGGTAAAAATTCTTTCGATTTCGAAATCGTTTCTTCCAATGCCAACTTTAACCTCATTACAAATTTCCCTACAGATTGGTCTGGTCATATTGAATTTGACAGCTCCAACAAATCAAATGTTTTAGAAAACGGGACTTTGAATTTGTCGGCTAGTTATCTAACCAAAAAAAGCATGAGCAAATTAGGGCAGGTTAAAATTAATATGGTAGACATTAATAAATACGGAAAGGATACTGCCGCTCAATTTGAAATTAAATTCAAAGCGAGGTCTACCCGATGGCAATACTATGTAATAAACAGAAGTGCGATCCAATTAGACAATCCTAAGATTTCAAGTAAAACAGATATTAATTTTGATGGCCCAACAGAAACAACCACTCAGGCAGGGGAGAAGGCGCTATTGTTTACTTCAGGAAAACATCTAATTCCTTTAAGTGAAACAGTAGTCTACAAATTTAATTTAACCAATGAGGCAGTAGCAAACCCAACAGGAAATACTGCATCGCCCAAAATAATATTTAACGGCTTACCCAATCCCAATCCTGCGATTGGTTTTGCAGTGGAGACCAACTCAAAAATAGTCTCCTCACCAATGTATGTATATGTATAAAATTTAAAACAATAATTAACTAACAATGAATAAATTATGAATTTAGCGAACATTAAAACACCCGGTGTTTACATCAACGAAGTAAATGGTTTTGGTAACTCTGTGGTGCCAGTTGCAACCGCAGTACCAGCCTTTATAGGTTACACACCGCAAGCATCGTACGAAGGTAAATCGTATGCGAACGTGCCGCAGCAGATTACTTCCTTTGCTCAGTTTCAAGCAATTTATTGCTACCCAACTGCTGTTGCACCTGCAGTTACTCCCAAGCAATATAATCCGGAATACTATTTAGTTAAAGAAAAATCGGAACCAGAAAAGGGCGACTACATGCAAATTGAGGGAGAGTTTTATTCTATTGTACCAGACCCCAACACAATTTATTACCTGTACAACAGCATTAAATTGTTTTACGAAAACGGAGGTGCAGATGCCTACATAGTATCTATTGGTACATATGGTGAACCATCTAAAAATCCAATGACAGCAGGCGACCAAATTGTTAACCCTAATGTTTCTTTAGACGCATTAATGAAAGGCATTGGGTTATTAAAAAATGAAGAAGAACCAACCATGTATATCTGCCCAGAGGCTACTTTGCTTTCTGTTGCTGACAACGGTACGCTGATGGAAGAAATGCTTTTACAAAACTCAGAAATGGGAACAGCTATTAGCATATTCGACATTATTGGCGGTAGAAATCCAGACCCAATATTGTACACAAACGATATAGAAACATTTAGAGATAATACTGGTGCAGTTGGTTTAAAATATGGTGTTGCTTACTACCCGTTTGTAGGCACTACCATTATGCAACCACAAGATATAGACTTCACCAATTTATTTGGTGGCGATTTAAAACAGCTAGAGCCCCTGATTAATCCAGCAGATGCTCCAAATAAAAGTGTAGCAGCCATACTTGGCAATATCGATAACCTCACTGTAGCACAGGCCAATTCTGCTTTAACAAATGCCAGTAAAACCTATGGCCTTATGATTAAGCATATCCTAGCAGATTTAAACATGATGCCTCCAAGTGCAGGAATGGCTGGTGTAATTACTGCTACCGATAATGCAGTAGGTCCATGGAAATCTCCTGCCAACACATCAATGGTTGGTGTATCTAGTTTGCCAATTCGTTTGAACAGCAGTCAACAAGCGGATTTAAATGTGGATGCCATATCAGGTAAATCAATAAATGCCATTCGATTTTTTAACGGCTTGGGCATCTTGATTTGGGGAGCAAGAACATTGGACGGGAATAGTTTAGACTGGAGATACATTTCTGTTAGGAGAACAATGACCTTCTTGGAGCAATCTTGCAAACTGGCAGCACATGCATACGTGTTCGAAGCAAATGATGTGAACACTTGGAAAGGAGTAATTGCGATGATCTCTAGTTTCCTTGGTGGTATTTGGAATGATGGTGGATTGCAAGGCGCTAGTGCAGCTCAAGCCTTTGATGTACAATGTGGATTAGGTTCTACCATGACCCCAGAAGATATTTTAAATGGATTTATGAGAGTAACTGTTAAGGTGGCAATTGTGCATCCCGCAGAATTTATTGTCTTAACATTTGAACAAGAAATGGCGAAAAGCTAGAAAATAACAAACTAATAATTAATTAAAAAAATAAGATTATGGCAGCTACAGGAAAAAAAGAAGATTCAACATGGCCAATGCCTAAGTTTCGATTTGAAGTAGACTTAGGAACAGAAATGAAGGGTGTTGCATTTCAAGAAGTATCAGGAATGGATGTTGAAAACCAAATAATAGAGTACAGAAAAAGCAACAGCAAACTTTTTTCAGTAGAAAAAATGCCCGGTATAGTTAAGTACGGGAACATAACCATGAAAAGGGGAGTGTTTGTAAACGACAATACCTTTTGGAATTGGCATGCAGAAATCTCTATGAACACAATCAAGAGAAGAACGGTAATTATTAGGCTCTTAGATGAAAACGGAAAAGTTACTATGCAATGGCAGCTAAACGATGCTTGGCCAACTAAAATTACTAGTACGGATCTAAAATCAGACGGAAATGAAGTTGCCGTAGATACATTGGAAATTGCACACCAGCAACTGATAATTACCAATGGATAGCGATTACCCCGTCAATTTTCGTTTTGAGCTCAACTTTATGGGAGAAGATGCTGCATTTAGTGAAGTGACGGGAATCTCAAAGGAAATAAGTGTTGAAGAAGTTGTGAGCGGAGGAGAGAATCGATATAAATATCGACTCCCTATCGTTTCCACAAGTCAAAATTTGATTTTGAAAAGGGCAGTAGTTCCGTCAGGGTCAGCATTCATTATATGGGTAATGGCCGTATTCGAAAATGGGTTTTTCTTACCTATTGTAACAGTCCCAATTATGGTGAGCTTGTTAGATCATAAAGGGGATATAAGTGTAATGTGGTTGTTTCACGATTGCTACCCAGTTAAGTATTCTGTATCAGATTTAAAATCGGATGGAAACGAGATTGCAATAGAGTCGGTGGAGTTAGCCTATTCTCATTTTAACGTGATTTAATCCTATTTAATATGCCCATAGAAATTAGAGAAATAGTAATTAAAACGGAAGTGAGGCACAATAACAATGGCTCAAGTGATACTACTCAAAAAGAAGCATTCAATCAAATGAGAAATCAGATGTTGGCAGAGTGCAGAAAGATGTTGTTAAACGAATCAAAAAGGAAAAGAAATAAGAGATAAATATGGGAGTATTATCATTATTCGAAAAGATGACCATTACAGGTTATACGGATGACAAGTTCATGCTTCCGTTTGCTGGTTTGCCATATGAATTAATGATGAACCCCGAAACCATTAAGTGGAACAAGGCGGTTGAATACAATACCCAAGCACCACCAAATACTAGTTCGCCTTCTCAAAATTTCAAGAGTACCCCAATCGAAAAATTAAGCTTCGACATAGTAATTGATTGCACGGGTATTGTAGACATAACAAGAATAGACATGGCCACGGAGATAGCCAAACTAGAGAAAATTATTTATACATACAATGGAGATATTCATCGCCCAAATTTTGTGGGAATACGCTGGGGATTAGATTTTAAGTTTAAAGGTGTATTACAATCAATAGACACAACCTATACCTTATTTAGGTTTGATGGTAGTGCACTAAGGGCAAAATTGTCATTGGAGTTTGGACAGTACATTGCTCCCTGTGTTGTTGCTAAAAACGACAGCGAAAGCTCTCCTGATATGAGCCATTTGATAGATGTAGTTGATGGTGATACATTACCGCATTTATGTCAAGAAATATGGAAGGATGACTCCTATTACATACATGCGGCAGAGTACAATAACCTCAATAAATTCCGCAACTTAAAAGGGACTAATAAACTGATTTTTCCACCAATAATACAACCTGCTTAATGGCTTGTGCAGATACTATAAAAAAGGGTAGTGTAGCTTCGTTCATTGTGAGCGTAGGTGGTGCTCCCGTGCCCGATAGTATAAGAGTTTTCTCTATAGAAACGGAGATGAACATTAACCGAATATCTTCTGCCACTATCGTGGTTTTAGATGGGGACGCATCCACAGGAAAGTTTAAAGCCAGCTCCTCAGATACTTTTGTTCCAGGTAAAGACATTACTATAGAAGCTGGCTACGATAATAAAAATAAGGTAATATATAAGGGAATTATCACCAAGCAAACCATAAAGATAAATGGGGAAATAGGCTCAGCATTAGAAGTAGAATGCAGAGATGCTGCAATCAAAATGACCGTGGGCAGGAAAAGTCTCACTTTTTCAAAGAAAAAAGACAGCGATATCATCACCTCAATTATTGGTAATTATTCTGGATTAACCAACACTGTAACTGCAACAACCATGGAATGGCCAGAGCAAGTGCAATACTATGTAAGCGATTGGGATTTTGTTTTATCTAGAGCCGAAGCAAACGGACTGATTGTTACCAATATAAATGGAAAAGTATCCGCAGTAAAACCCGATGCTACCACAACATCTGTTTTAACAATGAAGTTTGGTGACAACATTCACGAAGTTAATGTCGACATCAACTCCGTTAGTCAATTGGGTTCTGCCAAAGCAAGCTCATGGGATTTTAAAACCCAAGCAATTATTTCAGAATCGTCGTCTAACAGTCATGCAGGGCCAGGCAGTATAACTTCTAAAAAATTATCCGATGTTGTTGGTTTGTCAGATTATGAACTCCAAACAACAGCACCACTTGCATCTGGAAGTTTAACGGATTGGACCAAAGCACAATTGGTTAAAAGCGAATATTCGAAAGCTCAAGGAGAAATTAAAATTCAAGGAACAAACAAACCGCTTCCTGGTACTTATGTTACCCTCGCAGGATTAGGAGAAATGATGAATGGGGATCATATTGTAGGAGGAGTGAAGCACGATATTTCAGACGGAAATTGGATCACCGAAGTAACCATTGGAGTTTCTGATGAATGGTTTACCCAAGACGAAGACGTTATGTCTCCACCAGCATCAGGGTTGCTACCAGCAGCTTCGGGCTTATTTAATGCAACGGTTAAAAAGCTATATGGAGATCCAGATAGCCAGTACCGAATTTTGGTAGACGTGCCATTGTTTGACGCAAATGGGAAAGGGATTTGGGCCAGGCTCACCAATATTTATTCGACCAATGGGGCAGGTGTGTTTTTTCTACCAGAAGTTGGAGACGAAGTGATCTTAGGGTTTTTAAATGAGGATCCTCGATTCCCAATTATTTTGGGTAGTGTGTACAGTAGCTCGAAACTAAAACCTGCAAGTGCTTATTCTCCTGCCAAAAACAACCCTTTAAAGGCAATAGTTTCTATGTCGGGAATTACACTTGAATTCGACGATAAGAATAAAGTATTCACCATTAAAACACCTGCAAAAAACACGATAATATTTAGCGACAAAGACAAGAAGGTTACCCTCGAAGATCAAAACAGCAATACGATAGTAATGTCGAAAGATGGGATCACCATCAAAAGCAAAAAAGACATCGTATTTGATTCGGAAAAGAGCATTGAATTAAAAGGCAAGAAAGGTGTAAAAATTACTTCGTCGAATGGAGATGTAGAAACAAAAGGAAACAATATAAAAGAAACCGCCAAACAAGCTTATGCAGCAAAGGGAGGTACAACGGCTCAAGTAAAAGGAGGAACACAATTAACGCTTAAAGGAGCAATGGTAAGTATTAACTAAAAACAAAAATATGCCAGCAGCAGCAAGATTAACAGATTTTCATAACTGCCCAATGGTCACAGTAGTAGTGCCACATGTAGGAGGTCCAATTATTGGCCCAGGAGAACCAACAGTGCTAATATGTAAATTACCTGCCGCTCGTGTAGGCGACATGTTGGTTTGTGTTGGTCCGCCAGATTCAATTGTGAAAGGGTCATCTACCGTAAAAATAGGAGGGATGCCAGCAGCAAGAATGGGAGATTCAACAGCACATGGAGGTTCAATTGCATTAGGTGCACCAACAGTTTCGATAGGTGGGTAATTCAACAACAAATAATCAGAATTTTTTAGGTTCGGGATGGGCATTCCCGATCACATTCTCATCGGGTAATTTGGAACTTAAGCTTACCCAGTTTGAAGAAAATATTCGGGATTCTATAGATGTAATACTTAAAACAAACCTTGGCGAAAGATGTTTAGAACCTCAATTTGGAACTCCGCTCAAACAATTCTTTTTTAAAGTAATGAACCAATCATTAAAAGGAGAAATAATAGATGTGATTAAATTCTCATTGTTGGAGCACGAACCTCGCATTTCGGTAAAAGAGGTTACCGCAAATTACGATAGCGATCAGCCCGGTACTGTGCTGGTGAGTATCGAATACGTGTACATTAAAACCAACACCAGGCACAACTATGTATTTCCGTTTTATATAAAAGAAGCAACAAACTTGGCTACTCTGTAACGATGAATTTAATTGATCAAAATAGCATCCAACAATCCAGATTATCGGCTTTAGTTCCTGGCTTAAAGTTAATAGATAGTAGGGAAGAGGTTGATCGACTTAGATTTCTAACTGAGTACGCTAGTTTGATTAATTTTTTCGATGAAGAAAATAAAATAAATGGTAATTGGAATCCTCTTTTGATGAAAGATCCAGTGTTCTTGTTGGCCAGTGTAGCAAAAGTTAATTGCGCTCAACTGCAAACACTTTACAAAACAAGTTCTAGCAATTTACAAAAGGCCATAGAGAGCAATCCAAACCAAGATTCCATTCCAATCAATTTGAATCAACTCTACAATCAATTGCTTAATGTTTTTGCCCAAATTGAAAGATGGAGTTTTTACATGAACGCGTATCACCATGACTACCATTTAAAGGAATTTGTAATCCTTAAATTACAGACAAAGTTTAGCGCTTATTTCTGGGCTGTTATATCGTTGTGGGGAAACCTAGGTGTCCAAAAAATCATTGCAGGATTGAGTACTGTTGATTGGGATTTGTATAAGAATTACGACCAAGATATTTGGCCGAAGAGTACAGAGCCCTTTTGGACGGTGCTTAATATAGACAAACCCGTAGCGCTCTCAGCAAGTCTAACTACAGAGGAAAATCAAGAATTATTGAACGGAATCTTAGCTCCATTGGTTAAAGTTGGAGATCAATTGTTTTCATTTTTGAGAGATTTAGTTGAGCGTGCAGCCACTGATTTTAACAGTGTAAATGTGTTGCAAGGTAAATCCCCAGATACATCATTGCTCAGGGCATTTGTAAAACTACAAGGCATTCAGCAAGAGCAACTGAACGGGATTTCCCAAAAGCACCTTCAATTTTATTATAGGGATATTCTTAAACAGCAACAGAAAAATGCAATTGCGGATAGGGCTATTATCAATGTAAAACTATCTTCTGAAAACAGCACTTTTGAGTTACCCGCAGGTACCTTATTTAAAGCAGGAAGCGATGCCGAAAAAAATCCAGTATTCTTTAAATCATTAAAAGACACCAACCTTAATCCTGGTTCCATTACAGGTGGGTTTACCCTAATGCAATATAGCGGCGCATCAAATAACTCGGTATCCCTTTATAAAGCACCTGTTGTTAAACCAAATATTTTAAAAAAGGATAAAGCAGGAAAAGTATTGGGTTGGGAAACCTTTGGAGGCAACCCCAACTTAACAAATCAACCAGAGTCGCTTGGGTTTGCGTTCGCTTCGCCAATGCTTTATTTAATAGAGGGCACAAGAGTACTTACCATCACTTTAAATTTTGTGAAAGGCGTAGATCCAAATTTATTTTCGCAAGCAAGCTATTATTTAAGCACAGAGACATTATGGCTTCAGCTCGTCAATCAAACTGGATCAATATCAGCCATTGCTCCAAACGCTCTCGTTATTCTGCCGTCTACAAAGAGTAATATTTTAACCTTTCAAATTACCTTAAACCCTACAGAGATGCCAATAGAGAATTTTCTTGAAAACCCAGATGGGTTTGAATCTTCTTACCCAATGTTTAAAATGGTGTTCGATAAATTCACCAACCTGCAAGAACCACCAGCCCTTTCTAGTATTAAAATTGATGTAAGTGTAACCAACGTTAAAACATATAGTCTCTACAACGATTTTGGAATGTTGGACACCAAAAAGCCTTACGAACTATTTGGACCAACGCCTCTTTTGAATAGCAGCTTTATTATTGGGAATGCCGAAATATTTAGTAAACCATTAACCGCTTTAGATCTTCAAATTGATTGGGATGGATTGCCATCAGATTTCAAGAGCTATTATAATGAGTACAATACCATTTTGGATTTAGATGCGACCATCGTAGTAGCTAATACTCCTGTAACAAATGTACCTAACACGCCTGGAACATCTACGAATGTTACAGCAACAGCAGCAACAACGACATCGCCTACTGCAACAGTTACTACTCCTACAGAATCAGCAGCAGGGTCGGATTTGGGAGCAGCAGGAACTTTGCCTCCAGAAGCGACAGGAGTCAAAGCTTCCGCAACAATGGCAGCCCAAACACCAACTCAGGTTGCAGTTAAAACTCCGACAACAGCAGCTCCTCCATTATTAGCAGTCACACCGCTAAGCTCTTCGACTGAAAACACTGCTCCTCCATTATTAGCAGTCACACCGCTAAGTTCAGCGGCTGACAGCACAGCGCCCCTGTTAATAGCAGTCACGCCTCTAAAACAAGTGGTAGTTACACCTACTATTCCCACAGAATCAGCAGCAGTAGCAGCGGCTACACCTCCAACAGCAATACCTACCACAACTGGTGCAAGTGCTGTATTCAATCCCAAAGTTCCCTTTCAAAATGCAAGCTTTACAAGTGCATTTGAAGTACTGCAAAACCATGAATGGAATCCGCTAGCCGTCAGCAATAATCAGAATGGGCCAAATCCTGCCTTGTTTACCGTTAACGATCAAAACATATTACAAAGTAACAGTGCGTTCAAAATTCAAATAAACCCTGGAACCATTGTACCTGATCCTACAATTCAAGCCGATCCATTAGAATTTACAGATGAAAGTGAAAATGGATTTATTAGAATGAGTTTGGAAGGTGCATATTTTGGATTCGGAAGCGAGATTTATGGAAATGTAGTTGCAAACATTGCCATGAATAATGCACAAGCGTTGATGACATTTAAGCCTACAACTTCAAAGCCTAAACCAACTCTATCTATAGCTGCCAACCTACCATACGCACCAAAAGTAAAAACGCTTTCCGCCAATTATTCAGCTTCTGAAACTTATCAATTGGATTTTATTTCATCCAATAATACAATAGAATGCTATACCTATACACCATATGCAACCTATCAAGTTTACAATAGTACGGTGGTTTTCAGTCCTATAGTCAGTAATAATCAATTTACGTTAGACGGCACCAATCCAACTCCCACCGCATTGTCGCTCTTCCCTGCACTCCAATCTAAAGGAGTTTTATACATCTCAATGGATGTAATTGAAGCACCCTGCGAGCTAAATTTATACTTCGACTTAACAAGAAAAACTGGAGACGTTCCAGGCGCTGAGCAACTCAATTATCGATATTTATCCAACAACGGTTGGCAAAACCTAACTGTACTTTCTGATGGAACTAAAAAATTCACTTGTTCTGGCATAATTAAAATCAATATTCCTGAAGATATCTCTAGTACAAATAGCACCATGCCAAGCAATATGTATTGGTTATTATTTGGAGTCCCAAACGATCCTGCTTCGTACGCAGATACTACATTTTTGGAATGCAACGGATTTGAAGTAGAACGTACAGGAACTTCTTTTTTACTCGACCAAGACACACCTACACTTAAGGCAGGTACCATAACTGGCTCGGCTAGCCCTGTTCCTGAAATAGGTTCCGTCGTTCAAACTTTTCCTTCGGATGGTGGCAGAGGTGCAGAAGACACCTCCATGATGGCTCAGCGGGTAAGTACAAGACTAAAAACTAAAGACAGAGTAATTAACCCTGTAGATTATTTCGAAACAATCGCACAGCAATTTCCCGACATCTATTATTCTAAATGTGCCTACAATAAAACAAATAGAACAACAGAGATCTATGTCGTTAAAAAAAGGAATGATGCAAACAAAGCAGGCGCATTTATTCCTTTGGTAAGTGTTTGCAAAGAAGAGCTGATCACAGCTTTTTTAACAGACAGAGCTTCGGCGTTTGCCACTATTCAAGTAATGAATTTTGTTCCTGAATATGTCAGCATTATTGCCAGTATAGTTGTAGAACAAAATTATGGTTTGGGAGATGTTCAGAAAGTAGTAAATGAAAATTTGAATTTATTCTTATCTCCTTGGATCGAATCACCTTCTAAACAATTGAAAATAGACACTGGTTTAACTAAATCTCAAATCTCAAATTTTATAAAAAGCATAGGAGGCGTATTGAGCGTTTCTGAAATTGAAATTAATAATAGTAGTGTAAAACCGACACCCAACCAAACTGTAAGTACACCAGCTCTTGTTGCAGCTACTGTTAATACTGTAGCACTCAATAGTGCTGAGAATACACCGACTGTTATGGCAATTACTGCCAATAAAATTAGTCTACAGAAAGTAATACCGCCTAAAGAAACGCTTTTGGTCACATCAGAAAATCACACTTTAACCTGCACGCATCTGATATGAAAGACCAACAATACATAATAAACATACCGGCTCCGTTAAGTCAAAACTTTAAAGGGCTAAAAAAAATTGGACTGGAGTACGTTCAGGAGTACAGTGGTAACGAATGGACAAATTACAATTCAAGCGATCCCGGAATCACCATTTTAGATCAAGTGTGTTATGCACTAACAGAATTGGGCTATTGCAACAACTTTCCAGTTCGCGATATCCTTACCAATAAAGATGGAGAGCTTGAATTTGAAAACCAATTCTTTACCCCAGAGCAAATATTAACCACATCTCCCATAACAATACTAGACTATCGCAAGTACTTAATTGATGGGATAGAAGCCATAGAAAATGTAGTATTCGAAACTGTTAATAGTCAGATTTCTGCAATTAGTTATGCTTACAGAGTTCACCTATCTATAGATCCAGCAATAATGGAGGGAGACGGAAATCAACCAGCAGTAACCGATCCTGGCGATCCTTCTGTTCAGCAAAAATCTACACAAGTAAATCAGATTTGCCAAGAAGCATTTTTTCTGCTCAATAAAAGCCGCAATTTGGGCGAGATTTTCTTAATGCCCCAACCGCTCAAATCAAAAGCAAGTAATTTATTTGGTGCTATAGAAATAGACCAAGTAGGCAACGCCGAAAAGATCCTTACAGCCATTAGGGAAGGGTTGGAGGAATTTGTTTTTCCTAGGGTTATGCAAAATGGCTACCAATTGTTATCCGACTACGGAGTTGAAACCAACCAGATTTTTAATGGTCCAATATTAAAGAATGGATGGATCAACAACGCAGATCTACAAGACAAGAACAACACAATTAATGTCGAAGAAATTATTGTGCTTATTGCAGAGCTTCCTGGAGTTGTTAATGTAAATGAGCTCAGCTTTGGTCAGTCACCCAGTATTACAGAATTAGATGCAAAGCAGAATGAACTATTGGTGTTTGATCTTGTAGATTCAATTACAAGTAAAAACTTAATAATCACCTGTCAAGGTAAAAATGTTTACGCTAGCACAGGGTATAATGAGAAAGTAAACATAGCTCCTCGTAAAATCCATGCTAAAGATATAGGGGCATCCATACAAATTCAACCAGATTTACCCACAGGAAATTACAGAGAAATCAACAGCTACTATTCAATTCAAAACACGTTCCCCGAAGTGTTCGCGGTTGGCGATTCTACTTTAGAATCCAATGCAACACCATTTCAAATCGCACAATCTAAACAACTCAAAGGCTATCTAACCCTATTCGATCAGCAATTGGCCAACCAGTTTTCGCAACTCGCAAACATTCCAAACTTGTTCTCGTTTGTCAATACAATTTCAGGGGGCCCTAACCAACAAGCAATAGCTACCAACAAGAAAGGGAAGAAGAAAAATGCAAACTTGAATACAGAATACCCAGTACCATATTTGCAATTTTCGCCCACCTATTTTTATCAATCCTTATACGAGATCCCTCATATAAAACCATTGTTAAAGAACAATGATACGTTCGATTTTAGTTTAAATAATGTATCGGCTACTCAGCTCGAAAAGAACAGTTGGAGTAAGTACAAAAATGATCCATATAACGGTTACATCTGGGGATTAATGCAAATTATGGAGGACGAGGACATAGGGCTTGATCGCAGAAATAAAATACTAGATCACTTACTTGCCCGCCACGGAGAATCTCCCATGTTGATAGACTCGATTATTGACGATACCATTTATACAGGAGATGCCATCAAAGGAAAACTGATTTTTAAAAGTTTACTGCTTCAAAACATAGGGGTGCTTTCTTACTACAGATGTAAGGCATTCAACTATTTAGGAGCCGACCCAATATCAAGTACTTTACCTGAACTACCCAGCCCCATAAATGCTGACTGGCTGAGTGCATACAATGTCGATTTTGTTTTTGATTCGGAGAAAATAGACAGCATTGAGCTCATTTCCTCAATAGACTTTACTAATTACTCCGCTTTAGAGTTAAAGCTAAGCTTACTCTTTGGATTAAATCCATTGTACAAAAATTACATAGTGGAAACTTCCGAAGCGCTGCAAACCGCAACTACAAACACCGCGATTCCTAATGGAGAGCTGAATTTGCAGTTGGCTCTTTGGATGATTCAAGAGAGAAAAGGAGCTATTGTAATAGAACCAAACTTACTCTTGCAGTCGCTGAGTTTTAAAATTGCATACTGCGAAATTAATGAGGTAGGTGCTGCTCCAGTTTACCATTCAATTAAAGAAAACATAGATTATCATTCTGCAATTGGCATAGAACAATTGTTTAGAGAAGACCTCCAAACACCGAACGGAACATTAAACAAAGAAACAGTTATTCAGGTAGGCGATAAAAGTTTCTCTGTACTAAGTGTACCAACTTGTGATTGGGCAAAGGGTTTGTGGCAGACCATTCCTGGAACCAACAACCAAATTGCACTTCAAGCAAACTCTGATTCTTCAAGTGGCAGCAGCACGATAGATTTAACACATTCGATCTTTCAAAATGCCAACATGATATTTCTACCAGAATTTATTCCTCAATTCACACAGCCCAATTTTACAGATAGAATCAACTTGCTTTTAGAAAGCACTCAGCCTGTTCACATCACTACATCTGTAAACATTATTAAAAGGGATGAGCTAAACGAATTAATTCCATTGTTCTGTAAATGGAGAAATAACTTGCGTGGTGTTCCAATAGCCAATGCAGCTCCAACACCTAGTGCAGATTCAGCGACAAGTATAAATCCAACAACAAGTACAGTTTCTGGAGTAGATGTGTCGGATGTAGAAAGCAGTGCAGTTGAACTAATTGCAGCCATTATTAAAATACAAACTAATGGAAATGATTGATCAGAATAAACATATCGTTTCTAAAGTTATATGGGATACATCCTTCGATGAAAAGGACCTAGCTGCTTCCTTGCAAACAGAAATAAGTCGTTGGGGAAAACTTAAACTGGAATCTGAGATCAATAATGTATTCGATCAATTCTGTTCTTCCGAACAACATTGGAAAATAGATTCACTGGAACTTGACCTTGGACAAATTGACTTTTCCGATTTACATGGAGAGTTATCGAGGAAATTCTCCAAACAACTTGTCGAGCAACTCCGAGAGCAACTGTTCCAGATCCATAATAAGAAGGATGGCGTTAAGGTAGTTGATAAAAAAGCATCCAACCTATCCATATTAAAAAGCTATTTATCAAAAGGCTATATGCCGTGGTGGGCAGACTCTGCTAGCGGTGGGGCACAACAATTAATGATTGATTTGTTGAAGCACAACAGATCAAGTTTAATTAAAGTACTCAGAGTAATTGGTCAATCGGATAAGGTCAGAAAAAGATTGGCTTGGCAATTTAACGACGATTCGTTAACCCAAATAGTAGCAGGATTAGAGCCCAATAACCACAAACAAATAATTGATTTCAAAGACAACCTAGCAACAGTTCAAAGTAAAGAGAAGATAGTTGAAAGCAGTTCATCGGAATTCTCAAACGAGGCTTGGCTTTGGATTTTGAGTTGTTTATTAGTTCAAAGAGGAACACTATTTAACAATGTAATTTTCATGAAAAGCATGTTGTATCAAATGTCGGCACGGTATAATATTAAATTTAATGAACTAATTATTCTTATTGAAAAAGCATTTGAAAGCGTAGCATTAAGGTCTAATGTGCAGTCAGGATTTATTGCAAAGTTGGCCATCATCTCTAACGAAAGCATTGCGGAAAGAGAGAAAAATACAAAACCAAGCCCCACAAATTATTGGAATTTGTTGGAAAATTATTTTTCAAAACAAACAGAGGCCACCAGTGAAATAGCTGTGTCGGAAGTAAACGACATCATTGTGAGCCTTGCTCAAAACAGCAAAACTCAATTTGTAGAATGGATCATAAAGTTTAAAAATAATCCCAACCAATGGGCCAGTTTGCTCCATGAAATCAACGAACAAACCTATGCTGCAATTCTGTTCTCCATAGCGCCAATACAATCAGATGTCTTGATAACCAACGTACAACTCATTTCGAAAGCATTGGTGTCTAATAAAATCAAGGTGGACCGAATTGATTTATGGAACTTAAGTCTAAACTATTTAATAGACAACAAGCATAGTCGAATCAATAGTAAATCCTACGTTCAAAATCTAATTGAAATTTTGGCAAAGCGAAAAGGGCTTACGAAAATTGAATTAACAAGTCGTTTAGCGGATCTAAACAATTGGCCAACTGTTCTGACTAAACCAAATATAGATTTGTTCGAAGGAGTTACGGCTTTGCTGAAAGACCAAACTGGAGAAAATCCAAATGTAGTAACCGAAAGAATAACTCAATTACTGAGCAGACTAAATCAAGATGAACCTTCCGATGCATCTCAATCGGCAAAGGTTTACGAACTACTCGTTAGATGGATTCAAACCAACCCAATTGAAGCATTCGCAGCATTACTAGATTATAAAAACAAAGAAAGTCTACATAAATTTCTAAGCGCATATTTAGACAATTACCACGCGCTATTAATAATCAAAGAGCTAAAAACAGATCAAGCAATCATCCTCAATGCAATTCAAGAGGTGATGAAAAGTTTACAGGCTAGTAAAGAACTTGAAAAAGCATTTGTGGAAATAAATGCAAACCTAATGGTAACAGGACTTCTGGTTATGCTAGAGAATTCAAAATTAAAAGGAATAAAATTCATTTTAGAAGTGCTTACAAGGTCAAGTAATTTCTTGTCAAAACAATCTCGAATAGCCCTCTACAAAATAGTAAATCCATTACTCGCGCACAAAAATCTATCCTCGTTCAGCTTCTCTAAAACAGAAATTTCGGAATTCGAAAAAGAGTTATTCAGGATAAAAGAACAGAGTTTATTGATAAGAACACATGTGTTGATTTCCAATTCTGAAAGCGATTTAACTGCAACAGGAAAATTCCTAATAAGCAATTTTGATGATAGAGAATTTAAGTTAGCAAGAGATTTAGGCGCCATTGATTTGAAAATCATCTTAAACAACTTTTTAGAAGAAGGGGCCAAAGTAAAACCGGCATTACTTACGGCTGCGCTCAGGAAAATAAGTACAGGGAAAAGCACTACAGAGAAAGCCAGAATTGCTTCTGAGCTATCAGATTTGTTCTGGAAATGTATTTTACAATACAATGAATACAGCGGGAATTTAGAAAAATTTAAAACCGTATTTGATCGCGCCATTGCATTTAACTATAACAGAACCCCGAGCATTATTAAAAGCAAACCTTCAATAAAGGGTAGGGGCGTTCATCTGAAATCGGGAGAGAGCCTTGCACTTTCAGAAATTCTAGCCATCCTATCAAAAGGCATAAAATCAGCTTTGCTGGTAATAGTACAAGGTAATGTAAGCTATGATATAGTGGAGTGTTTGCGCCTTGCGCTGGAGGTCGACGCAGCCGAAGTTCAAAAAGTATTGGCAAAAACAGAAATGAACCAAAAGAGAATCAAGCACCTTTCCGAGTTAATATTATTCAGTCGGTTCTGCAAGTTGATTTCAACAGAAATGGGATTAAAACTATTTTTCGATGCAATGTATTCGCTAAATGAAATTGCGCTTAAAGTGGGGAACAATCAAATTGGGAAAAATATGCTTGATGAATTCTGGAAACTCACTTGGCAAACGATTCAGGCTACCAGAATGGATGCGAATGCTTTTAATCAACTGGTTAAAAAAACCATATTCGAAATAGCCAAAGAACTAGATGTTAAAGCCTCTTACGTCTTAGATGAAATCAAATCCAATAACATCCCAATAGGGAGCACATTAAAAAACGCGATGATTAAAACACACGAGGTATTTGAAATTATTCCCGATCCAGTAAAGCCCAAGTTTGTGGTGAAAGATTTAGAGAAGTGCATCAAAATGGGCTTGCTAGAAGAACTTGCCAAGTCGATGCTGCTCGAAAAGCAAATACCATCTTGGTTTTTAGGCACAAAATCGTGCGCTTACGAAACAATACTCAACGAAATAATTGAGCATAACCCGTTGGTGTTTCTGAAAATATATCGGCACCAAGTATCCATTCAAGAACACAAAATGTGGGTTGGGAAAAGGGTGGAATTATACGTATTGGTAAAATCAATACAAGCAGTAAACCCTAACCTAGCATCTAAACTTAATGCGCTTTTAGAAATGCACAAAGCATTTGGGCAGCTTACTATGGGCAGTTTATCTGGTAAACAGCTTCAATATATTTTAAAGGATAAGATCCTAGCCGCATGGTCTGCCAACAACTGGAATTTTCTTTCTGCAGAAAATATTTGGAACGAATTAATGTGGGAAATCTGTACCAAGAGGGGAGTATCCTCCGAACAATTTTTATTGACAATGCAAGAGCAGATAGACCTATTGCCCTCGGCCATGCAAGTATCGTTGAATCAATTACTCAGCAAAAGAAAAGTATCAACACCCGCTATTATAGATGACGAAGAAATAGAGGAGAAGCCGAAATTTGAAGAAGAACCAAAAATTATTAAAGAAGGAATAGCTGTGAAAAATGCAGGAGTGGTACTGCTTGCAGATTACATAAAAATGCTATTTGATAAATTAGGATTGTTGAGCAACGATGATTTCAGCGACAAGAAAAATCAGCTAAAAGCAATTCATTATTTACAATATGTGATAACAGGTGCTAGTTCAACGGACGAATCATTACTGCCCCTCAATAAAGTAATATGTGGATTGCATCCAGGTGCACCCATTACAGCTGGTATCGAAATAACAACCGAGGAAACCGAATTAATTAGCGGATTAATCAACGCAGTAATTGGCTATTGGTCGGCTATTGGAGATACGTCTATAGACGGCTTTAGAGGCAATTGGTTGGTTAGAGCAGGGACACTTGTGGAGCATGAGGACAATTGGGAACTAACGGTAGACAAAAAACCATATGATCTATTAATTAATAAATCTCCCTTTGCTTTTTCGATAATAAAATATCCTTGGATGAAAAAAGCACTCCATGTAACCTGGCCATATTAAAAATATTAGAAATGAAAGAATCAAATAATAACAAGAAAATAAACAGTAGCTAAGGCCATTAAAGTGCCAAGGCAAAATAGAATTACGACAAACCGAATACCATAACTTAAAATCAATTGATATGAATACTTATAATGACAATTTACATTCTAGTGTAGTAAAATCACTGCACGCTCAGGAATTAGCAAAAAAAGGCACCAGCTCTAAAGAAAACGCTGCAATGTTCTCTTTGTATTACGCAGAGGCCGCTAAAGATAAAGCCACCGATAAATATGAAAACGCTAAAAGAGTATTGGACGAAAGAGCAAGTGTAAAGCTACAAGCGGTAGAAAACAGCAACCTTTGTTCTAGTGTAAAACAAGCTACAATACAGGAACAGGGAGATGTTAAGTTAGTAACTACAAACGCAGCAGTAAGCGCCGCCAATATTGAAGTAGCAGCAAATTCTATAGTAAAATTGGCCAGTGACATTGGGAGCATATTTGCAATTTTAAATGCCGCCGATTTTAACAGCGATATCTATATGCTATGTGAAAATGCAAGCACTAAGATAAATGAAACAGCATATGCTGCTGAAATAGTATCTGAAAATGCAATGTTGGCTTCAAGCCTAACAGCTAAGGTAACCGCAGATGTTGTATCTAAAAAAGCTACTGCTACAGAAGTTTCTATTGCACAACTGTTGAAGGTAGCGGAAGCAGAATACACCAGTGCTTCTGCTCTTGCGGATTCAGATAACGCAGATTTGGCAATATCAAGTAATGAAGCCAAAGTTAGAGAGGCCACTTACAAGCAATCTAAAGTTTATAGCAATTCTGCTAACGATGCCTACAACGTAAGTTCTAAAGAACTCAATATTAACCTTAAAACATACGTAAAGCTAGACAATAGTAAGTTTAATGTAAACTTTGATTTTATCAAGATGCCATTTACAACTACTTCTGTAGCTGGCGTGCCTCTTTACCCTGTACAGGGCTATTATGTAATGTTAGTTGAACAGAAAAGTGCTTCGTCTTTCTCGATAACCGACGCTGAGAATGTAGACGCTGCAAATAAATTAAATACCATATTTCCAATATTACCACATTCTGCAACGGATGATGATAAATCAACTACAGGAACTACTCCCTCTGATTCTTCTGCAACGGATGATGATAAATCAACTACAGGAACTACTCCTTCTGATTCTTCTGCAACGAATGATGATAAATCCGCGACACCCACTATTCAGCCAGATTCTTCGGCGAAGTCTGATGATAAACCAGCAACAACAACAACAACAACAAGTGGTTCGGTAACAATAAACTTTGATGTTGCTTTGGATGTTAATGGTAATTCTTTAAAACTAGGACAAAATTATTGTGCTTTTGTAATGGCCGTTTATAGTTTAGATTATAAAAAAGCGATTAATAATTTCGAGGACTTTCTTTCTGCTCCTTCAGCCACTTTTAATGTTACAACCCCAATGAATAGCCCCACATACGCTGCGGGAACTAGCTTGTGTGTTAACGCAAATGCGCTGGAATTTAATGTAGCAACTGGCGTGGCCAGCAATGTAGAATATAGATGCATGTTTTTACCACAAACACATGATGAGGTACAAGCGCTTGCTAACAAGCAAAGCAACAAAGCTAATTTGAAGCAACAAACTTCACAGGCTTCAGAGCATCAGTCGGATATTCAAGAGCTCACGGAGAAGATTGCTACGTTTAAACAAACGAACCAAGCTGACTTAAAAAACCTATTGCCAAATACGAAAGATCAACAGGCAATTGTAACCAATGCTGAACAGAAATATACCCCAAAACAAATTTCAGCAGCACAAGAGAAACTCACCGTATTGCAATCCTTGGGAGATCAGTTGAATGAAATGGAAACTCAGTTGACCAACTTGCAGCAAGCACATAATGACGTTCAAAATAAAATTTCCCAAAACCCTGCAAGCACCGAAAAAACTGGAACAGCGGTTGATTTAGACAATTCTCAAAGTTCAGGGGGAACTGGTTTAATAGAATCTTTGGATTTTCACTTCAATAAAACCCTAGCAGAGCATGTACCAATGGGTAGCTATTACAACCCGGAAAGTAAAACTGCCGACGCCAATTCTGTTAAATGCACTTACACAATAGAGGAGCATGTAACAACAGATAATTTTGGAAATGTATTGATTCCTAAAAACTACTACGTGCCTGTAGTACTAACTGTATGCAGCGATCTTGAGTTAAGCCCGGAGCAATACAGCTCTGCTTTATCCGATATTACTACTACACCAATGTTTCAGTATTTACCTAAAGACTAAATATATTATTAACTATAAAAAAATTAAAACAATGACAACTACAGTTCAAACCCCACCGAAATCGCCCACACTTGCGAAATATGGTATAACAGAAAAAAAGAAAGTAGAATTAGATCAATTGCAAATAGATGTACTAACCGCTCAACGCGTCGTTGATCAGGAGACAGCAATCGTAGATTCACTAACTACTAAATTAACCAAGTTAGAAGGTTTTATGAATGATGCCACTGCAAATAGGGCTCAGGCATTAGCAAATAAAGACCTAGTTGATGAAGTGATTTCTGAGACAAATTCTTTAGCGAGTAATTCTAAAATTGCTCAAACAGAGATGAACGCGGCCAATACTCAAAATAATACTGTATCGGTTGAGGTAAAGGAAGTTATCGATAAGCTCATTTATTCGGCCGAAGTAATCAATAAACTGTCCAACTTAATTATTAGAAAAAAGGCATCCAACCCGCTAATCTCTGATGAATTGGTAACAATGATAAGTACTGCAGGTAAAGATGCAAACAAGGCAGTTGCACTTACGCTAACGGCATTGCAAGCTTCTTATACTACTTTAGGAACCAGTATTGAAGCTAACGGATCTACAGAACTTCAATACCAGCAAGTATTAGATTTGCAGCAATCACTATCGGGAAGTAATCCTCTGTCGAATCCTGCTCCTCCACATTTGCTACATGCTACCAAGAGCAATCAAAGCGAACAAAGCGCAAGTAGTACTGGCAACGGTAGCATTAAAGACTTACTGAATCTAGCGTATGGTAATACAAAAATAGAATACAAAATATTACAGAGCGCTTGCACCAACACTAAGAAGCAACTCAACTCTGCTAAATCTAAATTAGATACAGCACAAGTTAATCTGAGTTCAGATCAAGCTGGTTTAGCAGCAGCCAATGCAGCAGCAATGGAGTAATAAATAAATGGAACATGTTCACTGCCTCTATTAATTAGAGACAGTGAACTACATTCCATAAAAGCACAGACACAAATGGATTCTAATACCGCAATACAAACACTCCAAAGCGAAATCACTTGGTTGACGCATGTCATTAACCAAATGATAGCGTCTTATTTAGAACATGAGGGGCACGAGAAAAATTGGCACGACATTCTTCCTCCCGATTTATCAAGTGAAGCAACTCCCTATGCCAATAAAGTGAACGAATGGCAGCTAAATGTGTACGAAAGATTGGCATTGGCGTTGGCCATGGCTCCACACATTCAGCCAGAAGAATTAGACATTTTCTTCGGCAAGAACCTAAGGTACGACAGAGGTTTTACAGAATTTGGTGGTGTGGTAAACGACAGCCACAATGGCTTTTTGCCAACGGGGCAAACACTCAATTTTTTGATCGCTGCCAACGATCCCGCCCTTAAAAGCGAAGTGCTAAAAGTGTTTCAGAAAGAATGCATGTTAATCAAAGAACAAGTATTGGACTTGGGCAACACTGAAGATTTTATCCCAAACCTAAACGGAGTACTCAGCATCAACAACCGCTGGGTGCATTATTTTACAACAGGAGAGGAGCTCTTGCAAGAACACAGCTCATCGTTTCCTGCACAAAAAATTACCACCAATTTAGAGTGGGACGACATTGTGTTGGACGAAAAAGTAATGGGCGAAGTGTTGGAATTAAACACTTGGCTAAATCATGGCGACACCTTAATGAACGATTGGGGACTCTTAAAAAAAATCAAACCAGGTTACCGCACTTTGTTCTATGGGCCATCTGGAACAGGGAAAACATTAACGGCTACTTTATTGGGGAAAACATCTGGCAGAGATGTGTACAAAATAGATTTGTCCATGATAGTTTCTAAATACATTGGAGAAACAGAGAAAAACCTTTCGCGCATCTTCGACATTGCCGAACACAAAAACTGGATTCTGTTTTTCGACGAAGCAGATGCGCTCTATGGAAAAAGAACAGCCGCAAACAATTCCAACGACCGACACGCCAACCAACAAACCGCCTATTTGCTGCAACGCATAGAAGACTTTCCCGGAATAGTTATCCTGGCATCCAACTTAAGGGGCAACATGGACGAGGCTTTTACAAGACGTTTCCAAAGCATGATCAGATTTAAGATTCCTGCAGTAGAAGAAAGATTTAAGCTGTGGCAAAAAGCATTCTCTGGAAAATGTACCCTCGACAAAAACATAGACTTATGGGAAATTGCCGAAGCATACGAAATAACTGGTGGCTCCATAATAAACGTGTTGAGGTACTGCGCCATGTTTGCCATTGAAAGAAACGACACCGTGGTAACCAAAGAAGAATTGATTGAAGGCATAAGAAAAGAATTTGGCAAGGAGAACAAAACACTAAGCATGTCTAAAACACACAGCAACTAAAGTAACAGCAATGGCAAACCATCATCAGATCTTAAATCAGGCTTGGCCACAACATCAAAAACTGATGTTGCAGATAGGTGCGTGGAACCAGCTTATCTCTGAAGAGGAAACCAAGCAGGTGATTTCGGTTGCATTAAATTACTGTACTAGCGAAAACCAAAACAGCATTATAGGTTACTTAATTACCACCGATGTATTGTACCTTATTATAGATGGAGATGAGGATGTGCTGAATGCCTTCCTCCCCATATTTCACCAACAAATAGATGCAGGAATTAAAGGCAGACTTTCGGAACCAGAACACAGCGCGGCAAGTTTAGCAGAATGGGAAGCGCAAGACCAAACAGAAAAATACAAGAACTTGTTTACCCAAGTACGCTTTAGAGATCCCTTCCTCATCCAACTAATTACCGGACATAATGTAACGCTGCCGTACCACAGCGCCACCTTAGAAAGCTTAAAAGCAGAAGTAAAACAATACCATTATTGTTCTGCCATAGATTACGCCGGCCCCCAAGGACCAGTGTTGGTACAAACCGAACGAATCCAAAACCTCATGACAAAACTAAACGTAAGCGCATGAATTTAAAAAACGAAAAACTAATTGGAGCAAGCAGATCCATTCCCGTTTCAAAAGCAATGAGCGGTAAATCAAACGCTGTGGCTTTGGTAGACAACCGACAAACTGCACCTGTGCAAAAGGCGAACAACACAGGCTTGCCAAACAACCTTAAATCGGGAATGGAAACCCTATCGGGCATGAGTTTAGACCATGTGAAAGTGCACTACAATTCTGCAAAACCCGCAACAGTACAAGCCCATGCCTACGCACAAGGCAGCAACATTCATTTGGCCAGCGGACAAGAAAGACATTTGCCCCACGAGCTTAGCCATGTAGTGCAACAAGCACAAGGGAGGGTTAAGGCAACCACCAGTGTAAATGGCATGGCGGTTAATGACAATATAGGTTTAGAGAAGGAAGCGGATAGCATGGGGGCGAAGGCGCTTAGGAGTTGAAGAAAACATTAATAAATAACTTAATTACTAATAATGAATATTCTCATTAATGTAGAAAAAGGAATACATCTTAATATGCCGAGACTTAAATTGGTGTTTAAAAAAGATGAAAGCCTTATTCGTAAAGTTAGAAGTATTGCTGATTGCAGATGGAGTGCGACTATGTGTTGTTGGCACATTCCAGATCTTAAGCAAAATATTAATTTGTTAAATCAATTATTCAGTAATCGGGTACAATTTATTGATGAAGGGCTCCCAAGTAACCTGAGCAAGCAACAGGTAATTAGTAAAAAGAAAGCACCTAGTTTGGTGCCAGAGTTGTGCTTAGAACAAATGAGAATAAAAAGGTACAGCCCCAATACAATCAAAACGTACGTTTCTGTATTAAATACATTCTTTCATTTTTATAAATCTTATTCGCCAACAGCAATTACAGAAGAACAGATACGGAAATACATGCTTTATTTGGTGGAAGAGCGAGATGTAACGGCTGTGTATCAACGCCAAGTAGTTAATGCTGTTAAATTTTATTATGAGCAAGTATTGGGTAAAAAATTGAACCCAATGAATGTACAAAGGCCAAAAAAATCAAAGAAACTTCCAATTGTGTTGAGCGAACAAGAAGTAATGCTTCTATTAAAGCAAGTAACTAATTTGAAGCATAAATGCATCTTGTACACAATTTATTCTGCAGGTTTACGAAGATCTGAAGTATTGAATCTGAAAATTGAAGATATCGATTCTGCCCGAAATTGTATTGTAATAAGAGATGCTAAAGGAAATAAAGATAGAAACACCTTATTGTCTAATAAATTATTAGTAATGCTAAGGGATTACTACAAAGAGTATAAACCAAAAGAATACCTTTTTGAAGGAGTAAATGGCGGGCAGTATTCCACTACTAGTTTACGTAAAATTTTCGGACGAGCCTTAAAGGCATCTGGTATTAGAAAGGATGCGCATTTACATACACTGAGACACAGCTTCGCAACACATTTATTAGAGCGAGGTACCGATTTAAGATATATTCAATCGCTACTAGGGCACAGTAGTTCTAAAACGACCGAGATATATACCCACATTACAACTAAAGGATTTGAAAATATCGCGTCTCCTTTAGATGAGATGGAAATTTAGTGCAATGGCTCATTAACACCCAAATGGGCTGTTAATGAGCCATTGTTTGATAATGATTAAGTAGAAATAAAGACCATGGTGCCTTTGGCACCATGTTATAGGCAATTGAAAAAGCCTATAACAACCACTAAAGAAAATTAAAAAAGGATTGAGATATGTATGAACAAGTTGAGAAGCCGAAAGAGAATAAAAGTAAAGCGGTTGCTAATTCTGTTGGCCAGATAACGGATAGCAGACCGAACACAAGGGCTTTTTTGGATAATAGGACCTCGTGCGTTTCTCAACGCCTACAAATTAGTAGTTCAAAATCAAACATCTCTCACCACAATACGGCTTCACTCCTAGCGAACCGGCCCATACAAAGGAGCTCCACAGAAACTGGAAAAGTCAATTTACCTGCGACGAGTTCAACAGCAGCAACAGCAGGGGGGGGCAACCAAAATGGAACAGTTAAGCTGTCAAAAGCGAAAAAAATAGCGTTAAGAGATAATCTACATGAAGATTACAAAGTATTATTCTTAAATGTGAAAAATGATGATGATGTAAAATACATAAGGACTTTAAAACTGGAAGATAAGGATTTTAAACATATTTCTGAGCTGATAGAGCAGTGGTTTGTATCTGATCTGATCGATCTAAATGGGCTGGTAGACTTAAAACTTCCAATATTGCAAAAAGCAATAAAAGAAGGCAATGAGATCATTGGATACGCTGGCATGTTAACAAGTCAGTACCGTTCCAAACTGGCCGGAATATCGGACGACAAAATCCGAGAACTTCCCCAAGGCACGCAGCTAAGAAGTGCATCGAAACAGTTGGCAAAAGACAACGGGATACCTGGTGCGGAGAGTGAAATTGAAGATAGGTTCCGTTTATTAAATCAAAAGAATAATGTTCCGCAAGAAGAGAACAAGGTAGCTACGGACTCAAAAGAGGAACGGAAAAAAGATTTGATACGCACTAACGACACGGAAATAAAGCTAATAAAGGAAAAGGTTAAAAAAGCCAGAACGAAGGAGGGGCAAGGGAGTTACGATGCAGGGAGTAACCCGAATATGAATTGTATGGGAGGGAAAGGAGGAACCTACGGTCCACTTGAGTTAGAAATGGGAAAGACAACAGACGGCTTCAAAATAAATGAAGTTACCACAAATAAGCTTGAAAGCTCTGATAAAGGTGAAGGGGGCTTGAAAATACGAATTCCTCATAGTGGCCATAAAGATATACTTGTACATATAGCGGCTGGGAAAACCAAATAAAAATATGAAAAAAAATTTCAAAGAGTAAGGGACAGACCATTTCTCTAAAGCCCATAACAAAACCTAAAAGCCATTGAAAACGTCTTTTAGCCCAATTGTTATTAATGATAGAAAGTAGAAACAACGCAAGGCTCTAGAGATAGAAATGAAAACAGAACTAAAAAAAATAATTAAAAAAACAGAAAACCATGAACATAATAAAAACCACAATAGACGGCAAACCAGTTGAATACCAAGCCAACAACACATGGCAATTTCAATTGAATCAGGATAGTGATTTAGTAGGAATCTTTACACATGGCACAGAATCAAAAAAAGTTGAGATCCACATCCTATCAGCAAGTTCTAATTATAAGGATTTCAGTTTAAATGTACCAACCGCATTTGATGAAGTTACGAATGGTAGCAAGAGATTTTTAATTGCCGAGAATGACGATTTAGTTGGAATCTGGACGAGCGGAACAGCATCGAATAAAACAGAAGTTCATATCTCACCAGCAGTCCCCGATAATGGAGCTGCACAATATAGTACTATTGGATTGAATGTAGTTACAGCTTTAGGGGAAGTTGGAGATGAATACCAGTTTTTAATAAGTAAGAATAGAGACATTTATTGCATTAACCTAAGTGGAGCTTCTGGCAAAATAGAATTTCAATGTTTAACAGCTGCATCAAATTATGCAGATTTTTCTTCACCTAATCCTACTCTTACACCTTTTCCGAATACCAATAGTAATTGGTCATTTATGCTATCACACGATAACAATCTTATTGGTATGTTGAAAGCAAATACCGCTTCTAATACGACAGAAATTCATTCTTTGAATCATGTAGCTTCTGGTGGCTTTCCAGCTTATCAATCATATATAATTCAATCAAAAACCGTATTGGCCGAGGTTGGTGGTAATTTTACTTTCTTAGTTGATGATAATAATGACATATATGTAATTAAAGAAAACAATACGGGTACCTCTACAACTGAAGTTCACATAATGACAGAATCATCGCAATACCAGTCATGGAGCTTACAAACAGGAACAATTTTACAAGAAGTAAATGATCAAAAGTTTTCCTTAACAGAGGGAGAGATTGCATTATACTCAGGTATTGATCAAACAGGACGTAGTTGGAAAATAGATACGAATCTAAATGATTTGTCAGCATTGTCATCTCTAGTTAATCCTATAAGTTCGTTTGATTTAGGATTGAAAACAGGTTTAAGTCTCTATAACGAAAAGGCTTATGATGGAACAGAACATACCTATAATGTAAAAGCCAATATAACGTCAGTTATTTTCGACTCCTTGAAGGTGCATAACGAACAACTGTTACTTGGAATAGGTTTGCACAATGAATTATGGACATGTGATTCGGATGGCACGTGGACACAAGTACCAAATAGTGGTTCTGTAATAGACGTAACAGTGATGCACGACGGAACCATACTTGGAATAGGAATTAAGAATAAATTACATACACGTGCTACTATTAATAGCCCTTGGGTAGCGCTTACAAACAGTATATCCTTATTAGGCATCGCAATTATGTCCGATGGATCCTTACTTGGAGTAGGCACAGATAACTTATTACATACATGTAAAAATTTATCTAGCGATTGGGTAAAGGTAGATAATAGTGGGACTGTAATAAGCGTAGCGGTGATGAATGATGGAACTCTACTAGGAGTAGACACATCGCATAATTTATTTAAAAGTCCTTCTCCGGGTGGAGGATGGGCACAAATAGTAAGTCAGCCGTTGCTGGGTATATCAGTGTTGCTCGATGGAACTATACTTGGAATAGACATTAATAATAGATTAATGACACGTGCTACTTTAGATGGTGTCTGGGCGGCAATATAAAACAGTAGTTAGTTGATAGGAGAATTTAAAAGTTACAACCTTAATCAGTTGGTTTGGCAATGTCTTGCATCTGAGAAAGAGTTAGGGAAACCAAAAAAACTAAAACTCTTCCAACACTTTCGTGTTGGAAGAGGAAAAAAAATTGTGACTCCCCTGAATTTAACGCTCTAATCCACTTGTCATATATTCAGCTTTTATTTTTGAATACCTACAGAAATATAGTTATGTTAAGTATTTATGTCTGAATATATTCTGCAATAATAAAAATCAAAACATTGCATGAAAGCTAATTTTGTTAGGTTCACGATAATTGATGATGCTGAATTCAAGTAATAAAACCCACCTCTGTTTTAAATCAACCATAGTTGTTACATAGCTGTGTCCTTTTTTTATAGAGGTTTCATCAAAACCAACTTTATCCAAGTCTTGAATATGATCCTTTTTATGGGCTCTTGAAATCCAATAATTAAAGACACCCCAAA
>JABSPQ010000003.1:0-3865 GCA_013214205.1 Flavobacteriales bacterium | reverse complement strand
TGGGACTTATCGAAACTAACTTCGAGCACTTTCCAGGGATCAACAAGACCTAGTGCAATTGAGAAGATTTCAGTAGAATTATGCATCCTCTAAAATAGTATTTTACCCATTACCCACCTAAATCAACACAGAGCCAAAAAATCCTTAGATCAGGGTGCTCACTTTCACCGATTTTTCCAGATTACTTCCTATTTCTCAATAATCACTTTATTCACAAAGTTTCCTTGATTTGTTTGCACTTTAACTAAGTACACACCGGCCCTTTCTTTAGACATATCTATAGCTCGAGTTCTAGCCCCTCCTGTATAAACATTTTTTCCGTCTACAGAATAAACAGTTACACCAATAATAGATTTACTTGTTTGAATCCTTAAAGATCCCCGTCCTTCTTGATATATTCGATCTCTAACTTTAGAAGCATCTTTAATTCCAACAGGGCAACCTACATCAATTGATTTAGTTTGAGTACAACTGTTATTGTCAGTAACTGTCACTACATAGGTGCCAGTACATAAGGCACTTAAGTCTTCACTGGTAGAAGTAAAGCCGCTTGGACCTGTCCATGAAATACCAACTGTAGAAATTACGTTTTGCAAAGTAAGAGTCCAGTTATTCACAGTGGCCAAACCTGCAGCATCAGCAGAACTTCTATTGGTAACCATTAATTGCCATGTGCCATTTGGATCACACCCAGTTAAAGGACCATCTTCAACATTAAAAAGAGTACGCGGAATCCAAGGTCCGGCATCAGCATTAACATCACCATCTTTAATAGCGCTTCCCTGGTCTACTCTAAAACAAATATCCTTATTAACTGCATTGCCTGTTCCCCCGTCAGGATACCACTTTAAAAAAGTCCTCTCTCCACAAGGGTTAAGAATATAAAGACGAAGATCACCAGCACCATTTGAGGTCAAATTACTAAAATTAACACATACCTCTTGTATTGTATTCTCGTCAGTTAATGCCATAGTCATGCCTGAAACAACATTATCGAAGGTTGTTTCTAAATGATCACCCGCACCTCCTATAGCATCGCCTCCTGTATTATCTGTAAAAGTCTCATCTATTGGACCTGTAACCCCGCCAGCAGTTGTAATATTAATTGCTCCATCACAAGAAATACCACAGCCACTAGCGTCTGTTATTGACTCAGTAATAGTGATTGCATTTGGTCCACCTACAACAAACTCTGCTGTTTCTGATGCTCCTGCATCATCTGTTACCGTAACTGTGTATGTACCTTGGCACAGGTTAGCTGCTGTTGAATGATTCCCTACGTTTACATCCGTTCCTGATTCTCCATTTGACCAATTGTAATCATATGGGCTAGATCCACCACTAATAGTCATAGTTGCTATTCCTTGGCAATCTCCATAACATGTTTCCTCAGTTGCACTACCCGATAATGTAAGTGGTCCACCATCTGGTGCTGGAATAATTATTGAACCTCCATCACAATCCCAAATATCTAAACCATCCGGTGTTGCAAATCTATCAGCTTCAGCAACCCAACCAGAACCTCCAGAGGTTCCAATTTTAATCACTTGAATTTCGATCTGAGTTGGAGAAATAAAGATCCATCTTATCTGATCAAACTCACTATAACATTTCGTCCAATCCTTAGAATCATCATCTTTATATAATGGTGCTCCCCAACAACCTTCTCCTACATACACTGTTCCATCTTCATCTTCTACGAAATCCTCGTCGCAACCTGCTCCACCATTACAAGGCATAATTTTCTCTGTTGATTTACCTGTGTGGGCATCAGATTCAACAACTAGCTGCACTTTGTAATCATAAATATGTTGAGCCCATGCGTTGTAGCCATTATTATATTCTGCTTTCCACTTTGTATGAGGACGCATTGGTCTGTGGTAAATAGCAGTTCTATATGTGTAATCTTGACTTGCTATAAGATCTGCCTCAAACCAATCTTCTTGATCACCACCTGCCGTAATTTCAGTATTAAGAACATATGCTTTCCACATGTTTCCTGCAAAACCTAAAGAATAATACTCATTGTTGTTTCCTCCATCAGCATTAGGACCATCAAATATATCCTTAACATCTCCTCTATTCTCATGGTTACCAGTTGCCCCTACAATTGGAGTCATCTTACCATTGCCTCTAATAGTTAACTGCCAATCATCCAACCATTTTTCCCATGAGGCATCACTTGCAGTATTTGTAAAATCACCTCCAAAATATACTAAGTTAGGACTTAGCTTTTGTACCAATGTAAAGCCATTCCTTCTTACTCCATGATCCGATCTAGTATCACCACCTGCAATGATTGACATTTGTTCAGGAGAATCAGGTTGTGTCTTAAACCAATATCTTACCCCCGGAGTACCATTGTCTAAAACAAAATAGTAATTGGTATTAGGAGTTAAGTCTTTTAATCTTACAAATCGAGAATTCATCCCGTGTGTATTACTTACCTTATCCACTTCCTGTGAATTGGTATAATTAGCAATTACAGTACCTGCATCAGTTGTTCCATAATAAACTGTTGCATCACCACCGTTAACTTGATCCCAACCAATTACAATTGAAGTTGCAGGATCAGTCCTATAGGATAGTCTATATCTATCTGCTCCTGCTCCATCTTGAGCAAAAGAAGAAGGCAATAAAAACATGGAAAAAAACGCAACTAAAGGTATTAAGTATTTAATTTTCATAGTATTAATTTAAAATTCAATTATCATTTTACATTGGAAATGAAAGTATCGTAGTTAGAAAGTTCACTTATCCTTATTCTTTAATAAGGAAGTAGCACTTTCTACTCAAGGTCTTACTAGGCCTGGGTAATCAGTATATTAGGTTGTTAATCGAAATTACTGTTTACGTGCACGGTTAACCTCGTCTCGAAAGTACTTAAATTGTAATGAGAATGGTAATTTTTGTCTTAAATCTTATTCACATTAACAATAAAAGTTCGAAATACTAGTGAAAAGGAGAGGAGTCCTAAGAATAATAGGCAGTAAATAGTTTTCATTGTAACGGCCTAATCAAGAATAATATTTCTGTCCGACTTTTTCTTATAGATCTTCTTAGGAATAATCTCTCTATTCGTATCTGAACGATAGTTTTTATTATTTGGGTTTAGAATACATTCGACTTGGTACTCAATCATTTTTTCAAAAGGAATAAGGAAGTCCTTCGTTTCGCATTGTTCTAAGTCACCTTCGTTAAGTAAATTTAAAACAGTATAGACTGACTCAATAGTACTAAGGCAAAGAGATTCTGGCTGCTGCTTGATAATAAATTTTTATTTTATTAGCTGAATTCAAGTAATAAATGCAACTTTTGGGTTAAATAATAATTGATTCATTACAAATGTAGGTGTTTCATATCCAAACCTTTTTCTAGGCCTATTATTTAGCTTGACAGGAAAAATCGGCCAAAGTGACCACCCAATTTCGGTGCAAAGTGACCACCTAAAATCACTGGCGAAGATTTGTAATTATTAGCCATTGTCATGGTTTAAATTTAATTGTTTTTTATTATTTAGTTTATTTGTTTTTTCGCATTGATTCTTCTTGCAATTCTATACGATGAGAATTGTGTACAATACGATCTAAGATTGCATCTGCAATTGTGCTTTCACTTATTACGTCATGCCATGTATTAACCCGAAAAACTCACAATACCGAGGGTTTCATTGATGATAAGTAACTAGATTGCAGGTTGTTAGGCTGTTTGTTTGAGCATTGGGAATACACCCAGAAATGAGGAACGAAAACACAATATTTTACAGAGGGAATACATCAGTATCCGTGGACTTTTCAGGCTCAGAAATTAGTTCAGATGGGTCATTGATCTTACTAGAGAAGCTGGAGCGCACACATGGCTTGAT
>JABSPQ010000298.1 GCA_013214205.1 Flavobacteriales bacterium | reverse complement strand
CCTTCTTTTTTATTGATTGATATTCTTATTCTAACAATTTTTCAACTTTCGAAGAACTCTGTTCGTAAGCTCTTTTTTTTGGCTTTTGAGGTGTGAACCCCCAGTTACTAAGATAATTACCGATAGCTCTTCTACCTATACAAATATTAAATTCACGCATTATCAATTCCTTTATTGCTCTTGTTGTCCATAACGCAAAATCCAATTTTAATTGATCTGGTATGGTATCAGTTATCATTTGTTGAATTTCATGCTCTTGCTTACTACTCAGTAGTATTTTTCTCTGATTTGGCTCCTGTTTTTTTGTACTGCTTCACCAATCCCTAACAGTATTGACATGCACTCCGTAAAAGTTGGCTATATCCTTTTTCTTATCCCCTCGTTTTATCATCTTGACCGCATCGCGTCTATGATATTTCTTTCTTGGTCTAAGACGCTTCTTAAATCTATTTTTTCCATCCCGAAAGATACAAAAAACAAACCAAAAACTAAAGATCTATTTATTCTAAGTTAATAAAAACAAGTACTATGAAAAATATTACTGTTTTAATTCTTGTACTCATAGCCCCAATATTATCATTCGCCCAAGTATGGCAAGTGCTTCCCAACTCTCCTTTAATAGAAACTGTTGTTAACGGTTACAGAAACCACGACGACATTGCATTTTGCGATGAAAATACTGGATGGATCTGCGATATTGGTGGGCGCATTTTCAAAACAGAAGATGGCGGAGACAGTTGGACAGCGGTAGCAAGTCAGCCAGGTACATCTTTTAGATCTTTAGCCTTCACATCATGCGATATAGGATTTGCTCGGCAACTTAGGACATGGAGATTGGGTAAACTCTACAAGTGATGCTGACATTATGTATAAAACCACCGATGATGGAGACACGTGGACGGTAGTAAATAATATCCCAGCTGGGTCAAAAGGAATATGCGGAATACAGGCAATAGATGAAGATCACATATATGGAGTAGGTAGATATGACGGACCATCTTATTTTATTAAGTCTGATGACGGTGGTGCTACATGGACAGTTAAAGATTTGAACGAAGGTGGCTTGGTAGACCTTCACTTTTTTGATGCAGATACTGGCTTTGTTACTGGTAAAGAAGGCATGGGAGGTGCAGGAATCTGGTACACTACAGATGGAGGCGATAACTTTACACCAGTGGCCAGCACCTATTCCGACCACGTATGGAAAATTTATTTTAGAGATAGATTGAATGGTTATGCCAACATATCTAACTACGATAATACAGGTAAACATTACTTGTATACAACAGACGGAGGACTTACATGGGATGAAAAAGAATTTACAGGCGACAGAAATTACGAAGGATTGGGCATCGCATTTTTTGATGAAAATACTGGTTGGGCTGGTGGCGATAGAACTACTTTTCAAACATTAGATGGTGGGGCAACATTTTCTGAAATTAGCATTGACCCCGATTACGACGACAACATCAATCGTTTTCTTAGAATAAGCGATTCGGTGCTATATGCTATAGGAAGTAGAGTATACAAATATGTAGACCTATTTGTGGGAGAAGCTACAGTTCCTCAAGTAGATAATTCATTGTGTACAATTACTTGCTCGCCGAATCCAATTACTGGCTCGGCTCAAATTACTTATACATTACCAGAAGACGGTAACGTAATTGTTGCCATTACCAGCATTGGTGGTAGAGAAATTGAAGTACTTGTTCAGGAAAAACAAAAAGCAGGAACCTATACGATTGATTACAACCCCGAGTACAAACTAAAATTTGTAACAGCTACAATTGGTTCAGGCAGATACAGAAGATCGGTGCACATCATTAGAGACATGTAAGCCTACTGGCTCTTATCGTTACTACAAACTACAGTCTTCTTACTGATTAGGTAGATATTGCTTAAATTCGAGGGGAAGTCAAAACAATCTTTAAATGAATCTCATCATGAAAAATTTTACTGTTCTACTATTTATACTTGTCTCCCCAATAATTTCATTGGCCCAAAGCTGGCAAGTACTTCCTAATTCTCCAGTAATGGAAACTGTTGTTGGAGGCTACAGAAACCACGATGATATAACGTTTTGCGACGAAAATACTGGATGGATCTGCGATATTGGTGGACATATTTTTAAAACGGAAGATGGCGGAGATAGCTGGACGGAAGTGGCCGATCAAAAAGGTACTTCTTTTAGGTCATTAGCTTTTACAACGTGCGACAAAGGCTTTGCTGGCAACTTAGGCCCTGGAGATTGGGTAAATAAAACAAGCGATCGCAACATTATGTACTCAACCGTAGATGGTGGAGCTATTTGGTCGGTAGTAGAAAATATTCCTGAAGGACCACAAGGAATTTGCGGTATGCAAGCTATTGATGAAGACCACGTGTACGGAGTTGGTAGATACGATGGGCCAGCATATTTTATAAGAACAGTAGACGGCGGTGACAATTGGGAAGTAAAAAACTTAGAAGATTTTGCTAATGGCTTGGTCGACATTCATTTTTTTGACATAGATACTGGTTTTATTACTGGTAGAGGTAATGATGGAAGCGCGTCGATTTGGCAAACCACAGACGGAGGCGATAACTTTATAGAAGTTGCGCGTACTTATTCCGATCATGTTTGGAAAATTTACTTTAGAGATAGAATGAATGGTTATGCCAACATATCTAACTACGATGGTTCAGAAAAACATTACATATATACTACAGATGGTGGCCTAATATGGGATGAAAAAGGTTATACATCCGACACAAGGTATGAAGGATTAGGCATTGCATTTTTCGATGAACAATTAGGCTGGTGCGGCGGTGATAATACAACATGGGAAACCAGAGATGGAGGAGAAACGTTTTCAGAAATAAGCATCGACCCTGGTTACGACGACAACATCAATCGTTTTCTTAGAATGAGCGATTCGGTTATATATGCCATTGGTAGCAGGGTTTATAAATACGTAGATAAAACAGTTGGAATTGCTACAGTTCCGCAAGTAGATAACTCTATATGTACCATTACATGTTCTCCTAATCCAATTACTGGTTCGGCTCAAATAACATATACCTTACCAGAAGATGGTGATGTAATTGTTGCCATTACCAGCATAGGCGGAAGAGAAATTGAAGTGCTTGTTAGAGAAAAACAAAAAGCAGGAACATACACCATAGATTACAACCCCGATTACAAACTAAATTTTGTAACCGCCACAATTGGTTCTGGCAGATACCGTAGATCAGTTCATATCGTAAGAGAGGATTAGTAGTAACAAAGGAATTACCCAATAAAAGAGATAATGATCTATTTCATTCTTGGTCGGCCTTTGAAAAATTCAGTCGTTTAGACAATCTTCTTCCTTTAAAAAAAGTTGTCGCTTTAAAGACTGAGTTGTCAGTTCGAGTGATTTTTTTCTTCAAAAAATTGTATCGAGAACATGCCTTTTTAAAATTATTTGTTACTTAGCCTTCATTCTTTACAAGTTGAAAATAGATTCTAAGCACATAGGCAAGCTTTTAAAAGAAGGCTCAGACGACGCATACTACTTCGTATACGATCAATATTACCCCTACATGTGCAATCATGCCAACAAAATCCTCAACGATTTTGATAAAGCGCAAGACATCTCACAACACACCATCATTAACCTTTGGCAAAAGCGAGATCAGATTAAAGAAGGAGAAAACATCCTGAGCTACCTAATGAAATCCGTGCACAACAACTGCCTAAATTTTATTAGAGACGAAAGCCGAAGAATCAAAAAGCAAAATGTCGTTTTAACCACCACCGACAAGTCTCACATTCCAGATTATGGTGAAGCGCAAGAGTTGATGAAAAAAATAAATGAGATCTTATCCAAAGAAGATGAGCAGCGTCAAAAGATCTTTAGACTCAACAGATTCGATGGATTAACATCGAAAGAAATAGCCGAAAAGATAGGTATGCCAGTCAGTACAGTTAAATACCACATATCTATGGTAATGAAAAAAATGCAGGAACAACTGGCTCAATATTTAACCATTCTGCTATTTATTTTAATAAATATTGTGTTAACCTTAGCCCAAAACATCTTTTTGGTGTAAGTAATGTAGAAAGTGATGGAAGACATAGAAAAATACGAACTGTTAATACAAGAATTCCTGAGAGGAGAATCCAGCGTGGAAGAAACTCAGGAACTCATGGAATTGATAGATGCCGACGAAAAGGTAAAAGCACTTTTCGACGACATGAAGAAATTATACGACCTCACCAATTTCGAAAGTGAGATTCGAAAAAATCTAGACATAGACCAAAGTTTCCAAACATTTAAAAACAACCGAGATAGAGACAACGAACTTACTAAACCTCCTACCCCATTTATAAATAGCAAGTTTGCGAACGCTTTAAAAATTGCCGCCATGCTAATTATTGGCTTGGGTATAGGTTATACTGTTTTCAATCAAGAAGAGGCTGCGCAACTGGTTGTTGTTGAAACGCATCAAACAGACAAAATAGAAAAGTCGTTGCCCGATAATACCGTTGCGCAACTAAATGTTAATTCTAAAATTACCTATCCCGAAGTATTTGAAGGTGCTACCAGAGAAGTTATATTGGAAGGTGAAGCATTTTTTAATGTAGAACAAAACAAAAACAAACCCTTTATAATTAGAGTTGGCAATGGCAGAATTGAGGTAAAAGGCACCGCGTTTAATGTTAATGCCAACAACCCCGATTCGGTTGTGGTAACCGTTAAAGAAGGATTGGTTTTATTTTATAACGTCAACAATCCTGATGGAGTTTTGCTAGAGGCCAACAAAAAGGGAACAATGGCAAACAATTTAGATCCTGTTAAAAACCACAACGAGAACTACAATTATCTCTATTGGTTAGATGGCACGTTGTGGTTTAAGGATGCTCGCTTGGAAGACATTGTAACCACCTTAAACAAAGAGTGGGAAATGAATATTTCTATAGCCAATAAAGAATTAAACGAGTGCAGGGTTTCCGCAAGCTACCACAAAGGAGACGATGTGCTTAAGTTGCTCAAGTTTACTTTAGACATCGAAATTGACAAGACGAATAAAGGGGTTGTAATTTCGGGAACAGGCTGCTAGCCAAACCAAACGTGCAGAATAATCATTAACTTAATGTCGATGGTTAAGAATATCATGGGGGCATTAAAAATTTTATTCATTCGATTTATCTATTTCACTGTACTGATTGGAGTACTGTCCGTCTTTAACACAGAACTAATTGCCCAAACCGATAACCTATCTACCAAAATCACCATCAAACAAGTTGACCAACCCATCAACGACATTCTATTTAAAATCGCGGAAATCAGTAAACTCACTTTTAGCTTTAACAGCAAGCTAATTCCACCAACCGAAAGAATGGATTTGGATGTTAAAGACGCCAAGCTTTCTGAAATATTCGAGATTCTATTTAGCAATTACAACATAGATTTTAAAGAATTAGACGGCCATATAATTATTGTAAAAAGAAAAGGTCACAAAACAATTTTCAAGGACATTACAAAAAATAAACCAACAGAGACACCTCCAACCACTCTTGTAAAAGAAATAAAACCAGAGGTAATCGAACCACCGGTTATAGAAGTTAAGATTGATACTATCGTTGAAATAAAGCAGGACACTACTAAATCAGATAAACAATTAATCCAGCCACCAGATACTATAAAAATAGTGGAGCCAATAATTGAGGAATCAACAGTGCCCGACACCATAATAGAAGTGCCTGTAGTTGATGCTATAGTCGTGTCCTCAGACGTGTCCTCAGAAGCTTCAGCGAAGGAGGAAACCAACGCCAACTACTTCTCATTTCAATTTGGCTCTCAATTTAATTACCCAACACAAAGAAGCGGTACTTCCCCGTTCGACAGAGCTATATTCAACCAAAACATCAACCCTTCCTTCATCTCCAGAACCGATCTATTTTATCACTTCAATAAATTGAGCATTGGCTTAGGTGTTTGTTCATTTAAAATATACGCCAACATCAATTCTGCATTCAATATAGATTCTACGTTTACCAGAGATGTAAACGACACCATCAGTTCATATCTAGTAACCACCGGTAATCAAGAAATTTGGGTTTACAACATTAAAACCATCGAAACCGAAGTTGATACCGTATTAGACAAATCGGATACAATTAGTCTTAACGTTACGTATTTAGAATTCCCAATATCCATTAACTATTTAATAATCGACAAACCTAAATGGGAAATGGGATTAACCGCACAGTTAATTACCGGTTTTGCAATTAATAACGCTCCAAATTCTATTACCAAAGAAGGAGTTGAAGAAGAGAATTCGGGATCCAATACGAATGTATTATTATCGGCAAATACAGGCTTTAACTTGAAATATAAAATTTCGAGCAATTGGCAAATTGGTTTAAACGCAGGATTCAAAAAGGCATTAAATCAGACTTATTTAAACGACCACTACCCTATTAAAACAACCGATTTTATTACAACTGGCATACAAATGCAATATAATTTTAAAAAAAATTGACCTGATCCAAACTCGCCCAAACATTTTGGTGTATTAAATACAAGCAACATTAAAAAGGGCCAATCATGAATAAACCAGAAGATAAAAGCATGAAGAAATCAGCTAACATTTCTAAAATTATTAAAGCAAGCATCCTTTCGAGTTTGCTTCTTCTCACAATGCTATCCACCCAAGTTTTAGCATTAGACTTTGAGTGGGCTATTTCTACAGGTGGGCCCAATAGCGACCAAGGTGGTGCAATAATCACCGATTCTATTGGTAATGTTTATGCAATGGGCAGATTTACAGGAACAGTAGATTTTGATCCCGGCACTGGCGTCTACAACATGACATCTGGTAATGGTAATAGTGTTACTTCCTACATTCAAAAATCAGATAAGGATGGGAATTTTATTTGGGCAAAAGCCCTAGACGGAACTGATTTAATTGTGGCATTGTCTCTTGCCCTTGATAGATCAGGGAACATATGTTTAACAGGACTTTTTAGGGGAACCGCAGACCTTGATCCTGACGCTGGGGTTTTTAATGTAACCTCTGTTGGCAGTGACGACATCTTTACATTAAAATTAAATAACGATGGTGAATTTTTATGGGGCCATGCTATGGGCAGCGTTGGCGGAGATCGAGGTAATGACATTATAACGGATACAGATGGAAATATTTTCGTAATTGGATGGTATCACTACACGATAGATTTAGATCCCGGTCTTGCCGAATCAATATTTACCGCCCCTGGCGAGCAAGATCTTTTCGTTCAAAAATTAGATAGCGATGGAAATTTGATTTGGGTTAAAACTGTTCAGGGCACTGCTGACATTAGAGGATACGCCATCGATATCGATGAAGATGGAAACACCTACACAACTGGCTATTTTAACGGCACGCCCGATTTTGATCCCGGTACTGGCACTACCAATCTATCCTCTAACGGAGCACAAGATATCTATATCTTAAAATTGAATGATTTAGGAAATCTTGTTTGGGTAAAACAGATAGGAGGCACAGACAGTGAAGAAGCATCAGATCTTACGCTAGACGACGATGGAAACATTTTAATCACTGGCTTTTTTGAAGGAACTGTAGATTTTAACCCCGGCTTTTTTGTACCATTCAATTTAACATCAAATGGCAGTAAAGATGCATACGTAGCAAAGTATAGCGCCAATGGAAACTTTATTTGGGCAAACTCTATTGGGGGCTCGTCATTTGATTATGGAAATAGAATTGGTACCGATAAATTAGCTAACGTTTTCGTAGTAGGTACTTTTTACTCCGACACAGTAGACCTCGACCCAGGGGCTGATTCCATTTGGGTATACCCAAAAGGCAGCATCGATATTTACATTCAAAAGTTTAATTCTGATGGCGAGCTTTCATGGGCTAAACAAATTGGAGGTACTGGAATCGATCAGCCAAATAACATGACGGTAGACTTTAACAACAACGTTTATGTAACAGGTTTTTACCACAACACCATAGACATGAACCCAGGATCTGAAATCTTTAATTTAACTTCAAATGGTGGATATGATGCCTTTATACTTAAGCTAAGTCAGGCTCCCCCAGATAGCACCACAGATGTAATTACCGCTTGCGATAGTTATACTTGGGTAAATGGTACAACTTACTACTCAACCACAAGCACACCTACTTACACCCTTGTAAATTCTCAAGGAGCCGACAGCATTGTATCGCTAAATCTTACCATTAATAAATCGAGTTCGTCTACTAACGTAATACATGCTTGCACTGATTATACTTGGCTCGACGGAATAACTTATGATTCGAATAATTACGCAGCCATCTACACAACAACAAATGCCTCAGGTTGCGACTCTGTTATTACACTAAATCTTACCATTGATAACCGTAGAAACGTAGATATCGAACTCGCATGGGCGAAATCTGACGGAGGTACTGATTACGATACCGGAGAGTTTATCGACATTGATAATTCAGGCAATATAATTACTGCTGGAGCATTTAATGGCACAATAGATTTCGATCCAAGTGCTAACGTTTTTAACCTAACTGCAGAAGCCGGTTACTCCGATGTATACATAAAAAAAACGGATTCAGATGGAAATTTAATCTGGGCAAAATCTATTTCTAGCACCACTTGGATTGGTGTTAAAGACATGACAATCGACAACAATGGTAACATATTGCTTACTGGAGAAGTTAATGATACTGCCGATGTTGATCCTAGTGCCGATACAGCTCAATTAATTTCTAACGGAGCTCAAGATGTGTACGTTTTAAAATTAGATCCAGATGGCAACTTTCTTTGGGCGTCATCTAATGGAGGAACCGCTTCCGATGGCTGGTCGAGCATTAGTACCGACAACAATGGGAATGTATATGTAGCAGGGACAATCTACGTATCCGATACCGTAGATTTTGATCCAGGGGTGGGAGAAGCGTACTTAAACGATGGTGGTCCCTTCATTCAAAAGTTCGATGCCGATGGTAATTTTATTTGGATAAAAGGGCTTAGCGATGGAGAACCTAATGTCGGTAGTGGGGTTGCTTCAATGGATCTTGATAGTGAAGGAAACGTAATAGTAGTTGGAACTTACACTGGAGACGTAGATTTCGAACTAGGAAATAATTCAATAGCGCTAAGTTCAGTTGACGGATTTCAAGACATATTTATTGTAAAATGCTCTCCAGAGGGAAATCTTATTTGGGCAAAATCTGTTGGTGGTAGTAGGAATGAGGGATTTTACAGCCATGTGACTATCGACAATGAAGACAACGTAATTGTTACGGGAGACTTTGAAGGAGTCGCTGATCTCGACCCAGGCCCTGGAGTATTTGAGGTTGTAGCTGGTAATATGGACGATATTTTTATTCTAAAACTAAATAGCGCAGGAGATTTTATTTGGGGCGGGGAAATGAACGGTCCAAATGGCGATATTCCGTATGCTATTGCTACAGATTCATCCAACAACATTTATTCAGTTGGCAGATATTGGTATTCTCTAGATTTCGACCCAGGTTTTAGTGAGTTTATTTTAACCTCTACAGCAACCAATGGATATATTCAAAAATTGGATCCTGACGGAAATTTTGAATGGGCAAAAAACATAGGTGAAAATAGTGCTGCCGTTGGCAACGATTTAGCTTTTGATTCAAATGACAATTTATACATTACTGGAGTATTTTCTTACACAGCAGATCTTGATCCAACGGAAGACAGTTTAATATTCACCGCTATTGGATCGGCTGATGCATTCATAATAAAACTATCCCCTGTCCGTACCGGCAACCAAATTGATCCGATTGTAGCTTGTAATTCCTATACTTGGATTAATGGCGTTACCTATACCGAAAGTAACAACACCGCTAATTTCATCACATCAAATTCTATGGGCTGCGATAGTTTGGTGCAACTTAATTTAACCATTCTTAAATCAGACAGCAGCACATATACCATTAGCGCATGCGATTCTTATACATGGATAGATGGTGTTACCTACACCGAAAGCAACAATGTTGCTCAATATATCCTAACCAATTCGGCAGGTTGTGATAGCGTAGTAACACTCGATTTAACCATCAATACATTAGAAGCAGATATAACTTTGAATGGATTTGAGATAAGCACCGATGTGATCGGAGGCACCTACCAATGGATCGATTGCAACAACAATTACGATCCAATATCTGGAGCCAACAATCAACTTTTCACAGCTTCTTTAAACGGATCGTATGCGGTTGAAGTAATGCTAAATGGCTGCACCGATACTACGGAATGTGTATCGATCGACACATCGTGCCATTATAGCATTAGCGGAGAAGTGTACGCAAGTAGTGGCCTATTGGAAACGGGTACTGTGTATGTGCTAAACGAAACCGATGAAACTATTGTTCAAACAATCAATGTGACCGATGGAGAATTTGTGGCTGAATGGCTTTGCTTAGAAAATTACAAGCTGCTCGCTATAGCCGGTGGAGCAGACACTAGTTTATACGACCCAACGTACTACTACGATTCGTACGAATTCGAAAATTCATTCCCCATCTATGTGTTTGGCCATGTAAGCATGATTAGAATAGATTTACTCGAACCAACTTCTGTTGATGACAAATCAATTGAATCAGATAACTTCATCGTTTATCCAAATCCAACAAGCGGTTCGTTCAACATCGATTTAGGCAAAACACAAGATGAAATCAGGATAATTATAACAGATGTTCTTGGAAGAAAAATTGTCGAATCAACTTACAATCAAGTTCAATTGGTTGAGATTAATTCTGAATTGGAATCTGGATTATATACCATAACCGTAGTGAAAAACAATTCCATTGCCACTATGAAACTGATTGTAGAATAAAGGTTTCAGTTCGATAATTAAGTTCTATTTAAGAATTCAATACAGGAAAATAACGTATTCAAATCGGTACTAGCATGACCGCCTTAGCTGTCAGTTCGAGTGATTTTTTTCTTCAAAAAATTAAGACCGTTGCAAAAGCCTAACAAATGAATTATAGACTTATTTATTGGAAATATTGCTCAATATTGATCTTTTAAGCTGTTAATATTTGAGCATAATGCTATTTATTTCGCTATTTTCTTGTTAGATTCCTCAGTT
>JABSPQ010000297.1 GCA_013214205.1 Flavobacteriales bacterium | reverse complement strand
GTGTAGCTACAAAGTATTTGCAGAATTACTTAAACTGGTTCCTAGTACTTGAGAAAATAAAAAATTCAACCAGCAAAATGGCTATAGTTACAGCTATTGCATTTGCTTCTAATAGTGTATGGTATGAGTACAAACAACAAGCATTCAATATGCTAATTAGAACTTAGCCTTAAAAGTTTGTATTTTTGCGTCAAACTAAATGAGATGAATCTGATTTTTAAGCGTTTTTTTATTATCGCATTAGCTGTTATTTGCGCTGCAAGTGAGGGTATAGCTCAGGATAGGCTACCATGTATAGATAATAGTTTCACGATTTTGATGCACGTGTTTCTCGACAAAGAAGGGGTTTCACCGTTCGACGAAGCTGATATTAATAACACTATTGCTGCTTTAAACACAATATTTGAGCCTATTTGCGCCTCATTTAACGTTTGTGAATATGTGTATCACCCAAACTGGAACTACCAAGTACATAATAGTGATTCGGATTGGGTAGACATCCAAGTTCTCTACAATAGAGACAATGTTATCAATGTGTACTTTGTAACTGATATTGACATGCCCGAAAATGTAGGTGGTTATGCTTTTGGCAGTATTACCACTGCTATTGGCGGCGGAATATTAGTACTAGATCCCGGTGTTTTAATTCACGAAATGGGACATTATTTTGGATTGCGACATACTTTTGCAGGTAACGGAATCGAAAATGTTGACGGAAGTAATTGCACAACAGCTGGTGATTTAATTTGTGATACACCAGCAGATCCTTTTGTAAAAGATGATGCACAAACGGATTACCACAACAATTGCATATTCGATAACGTGGCTAAAACAGATGCAAATGGTGAATACTATTCGCCCTATATAAATAACGTTATGTCGTATTACAACGGGTGTTCTCCAGAAGAATTCACACATGGACAATACCAAAGAATGGCAGATACCTATTTAGCTAACCGTACAACGTGGTAATTTTATTGAGGTATTAATTAAATGAAAAAACAAGCATTACTCTTATTATCCTTAATCTTCGGATTGCATGTTATTAGCTTGGGGCAAGACATACATTTGTCGCAATATTACATGCAAGACCAATTATTGAACCCTGGTGCTGTAGGCAATTTTATTGGCGACTTTAGAGTTGCTGGAAGTTATAGGGAGCAATGGAAACAAATTTCGGCTGGTAAAGATCCTATTTCAAGCTACATGTTGGGTTACGAGATGCCAGTAAATGTTCGCTCTCAAAAATTGGACTTAGGTATTATAGTTACCCAAGACAACATGGCCGACTTAGATATTGCATCCAACAAAATATTATTTTCAACCGCATATAAATTGTCGTTAGGAGCTAGCGATGTTAGAGTTGGAATTCAGTTTGGACCTATATTAAGAAGGTCAAGCTTCGATTCTTACAGTTATCCAAGCCAATGGGCGTACTATCCTAATGCGTTCGACACTGAAAACCGTTCAAGTGGCGAGACAAGCCTAAACAATTCATCTGGTTACTTTGATGTAAACGCAGGAGCCGTTTGGTTAAAACAATATAGTAGGATGCACATTGAGGGCGGAATGGCGCTAAACCATGTAAACCGACCTAAGGATACTCATTTTGATGGATTTACTGAACGTTTGAGAATGAGAAAAACAGCACATTTATTTGTGAACTATAGGTTAACGCCAAACCTTTATATAGAACCTAAAGCAATGCTTACATGGACGGCAAATGCAAATGAGTTACTGTTGGGCGGAAATGTAAAGCTAAAATCGCCTTTAGATTTTATTCCTTGGATATATTTTGGCACTATTACCGACATGGAATTAAAAGAAATTTTGATGCCATTTACCCTGTATTTGGTTTAACCTATGGTAGCTTCGACATTGGCTTTAGTTACGATTATAATGTTTCGGATTTAAGTGGAGTAGATTCACGCAAAGGCGCTTTTGAAATAGCTATAATATATGTTGCCAAAAGCACTAAAAATGAAGTGGTTGTTTTACCATGTGAGCGATTTTAATTATTGATGAAAGTTCTAATTACCTTTTTATCTTTTTGTTTTCTGTTGGGAACAGTAAACTTAGGCTATGGACAAACCGATAGTTTTGAGATTACAGAAGACAAAGAAAGACTGCTAGTAAAACTGGCAAAACAAGCTAGTCGTGAAGGAAGTTCCTTAATTGCACTTGCTTACTACAAAAAGCTAGTAGAATTAAACCCTACCAAAACCAAACACTTATTTGAGATTGCTCAGCTTTACAGACGTAGCAACGATTATGTAAATGCGGAAAAAGCATATGCCCAACTAGCAGACAAAAAAGATGATAAAACACTAAATAAACATCCCGAAACTTATTTTTATTGGGGTACCATGCTAAAGGCCTTGGGCAAGTTTGAGGAAGCAAAAATTCCGTTAACCAAATTTAAAAAGCTGGCTAAGTTGGCTAAAGATCCAACGTTGAGAAAACTAGGAAAAGCTGAATTATTAGGTTGCGATTACGCCATTAATTTTGCCGACACAGCAAAGCAATATACAATACAACATTTATCGGAAGAGATTAATAATCCACATATCGACTTCTCTCCTATTCCTCTCTCGGATAACGAATTGATCTTTGGCTCACTAAGAGAACACAAACATAAATATTACACCAAGACTCAATTGGATACCATCCAATTGCCAACCCGTAAATTTTACCGAGCAAAGAAAAGTAAAGACGGCTGGAAATTTCAGGGCGAATGGGAAGGCCCTTTCAACTCTGATGAAACGGACATTGCAAATGGTTGTTTTTCGATAGACAGCACCAAGTTTTACTTTACAAAATGTAAGGAGAATTGGCAGTTTAAAACCAATTGTGTTTTATATCATACAAGCATTACAGACACAGGATGGTCTACCCCTATTGCATTTGACGAGCATATTAATTTACCTGGCTACACAACCTCGCACCCTACTGTGGCAAGAGATTCTAAAAAAGGACATGAAATAATATACTTTGTTTCCGACAGACCAGGAGGAAAAGGAAGATCAGATATTTGGTATACAGAATACCATGTTAAAAAGAAATATTATCGAGAACCTAAAAACGCTGGGCCTAAAATTAATACAGGCGGCATAGAAACTACTCCCTATTACGACGAGGATACTAGAACACTTTACTTTAGCTCTAACGGACACCCAAATATTGGCGGGTTAGACGTATTTAAAAGGTCGGGGGAAAAGCGTAAATGGGAGGATTTAGAAAACCTAGGAACGCCTATTAACTCTAGCGCGGATGATCTCGATTTCATATTTACGCATTACGACAGAGGTGGCTTCGTAGCTTCCAATCGTTTAGGAGGCCAATCTTTATACAACGATAACTGTTGCGATGACTTATATGAATTTATTACGCTTAAGTATGTAGAACGTTATGTTAAAGTCAAAATCCTGCTTCATGGTAAAGGGATTGAAGACATTGATAACATTGATGGAACGATTGAAGTTTACGTAAAAGAAGAGAACGGTGATAAGTTTTTGATTGATGAAAAACAGTTTACCAATGGTCGATTTAAAGTGGTTTTAAAACCAGGTAAAAATTATATTTTGGAGGCAAAAAAAGAAGGTTTCTTTAACGAGTTTTTTGAAGTATCTACAATAGGGCTAGCTGCTTCGGACACCTTACACAAGCAAATTACAATTGCAATAATTCCTGATGCTCCAATTGAAATGCCAAGTATTTATTTCGATTTTGGAAGCACAGAAATAGCGAACAAAGTAAAAAACAATTTGGATACAACTTTGCTTATCATTTTAAAAGAAAACCCTCAATTGATTCTTGAAGTAATATCTCACACAGACAGCAAAGGTTCTGAAGAACTTAATTTAAAGATTTCTCAGAAGAGAGCGGAAAGCGTTGTATCGTACTTAACAAGCAAGGGCATAAGCAACAAACGATTAACGGCTAAAGGCTACGGAGAATCGATGCCGATTGCTCCAAATACCAATGATGATGGGAGTGACAACCCAGCAGGAAGAGAAAAGAACAGAAGAACTGAATTCGCCGTTCTAGACGAATTAAATAAGGAAGAACTCTGGGAAGCAGAGGACGAATAAATACTTTTATTACTATACTAAAGCTGGTAAGGACAAGAAGGACTTGAGCATTGAGAAAGATTCCTACATTAAAACTTCCCAGGACATAGAGCCTTAAATATCTGCCCACTAAAATAAATGCAATAAAAAAGAGGGTGATAAAAACCTATTCTGATTTAAACCACCCTCTAAATATTTTAAGAAAATCAACCCTAAACTCTAGCTACCTTATTATGGTAACAACTCCTTTGTTGCCCAAATACTCTTCTCCTTCGCATCCTATCCCATCAATTAGGTAGTAATAAACCCCATCCGGAACTTCCTCACCCGATAAAGTTCTACCATCCCATCCAGTTTCCACACCTTCCCATTCGTATAGTTTCTCGCCCCATCTGTTAAAAATCTTTCCGTTTAGGCTGCAAATATTAATATAAGTAACCATGAATTTGTCGTTGAAATCATCGCCGTTAGGCGTAAACACATCCGGTATTGCTAAGAAAGAACCAGCATCTATTATTATATATGTAAGGGCCATGCTCTCACATTCGCCATCTCTATTAACCACTAAGCTAATTTGGTAGGACGTGTTTTTAGTTGTTACAAACTCGTTGCTTATTGTATCCGCATAATCAATAAACTCTTCCTCATTAAGCAACCATGTAGCGCTAGTAATGGCTCCATAACTTGTGTCTACAAAAGTTACTTCGAGTGGCGAGAATCCGAAAGGATCCCCTACCAATTCTATGTAAGCTCTAATAGAATCCGGACGAGGAATCCATCGTGTAGCCGTATCCGCACACATGTTGTCGTCTCTTATTACCACCCAGTAAGCGCTGTCGTTGTTACCACTCAACCCATCCATAAATGTTACCGTGTCGTCTACAGTTTCATACCATTCGTATGTATAAACGCCCGAACCACCTGTTGCAGTTGCATATAAAGCACCATTCCATGATTCGTAACAAGTAACAGAATCCATACTTAAAAAAGCTTGCACACCACCTGGCGAAGGAATTGTGGTAGAACTTGAGATCACACATTCATTACCATCTGTAGTTGTTACCCCGTAGGTTCCTGTACCCAAACTAAACACCGTATCCGTTACAGCTGCGTCGGCATCATTCCACAAATAAGCATATGGCAAAGTACCACCCGATAAAGTTGCATAAATTTTACCTGTTTCGTCGCCATTACAAAGAATCGTAGCACCCGTTACACCAATCGCTAATGCTTCAGGCTCATCAACAGTATCTTCATGGCCACTTCCACATTGTGCAAAGTCGGTAACGGTAACCGAAACCATCTCTGCCGAAATACCTGTTAATGTAAAAGTGCCTTCATTTGCTAAAGTACCTGCGGTAGCACCACTGGCCACAGTCCACTCATAATCATAAGGCTCTGTACCACCAGTAATTTCAACCTCTACTTCTCCATCACTGCCTCCGTTACACGATACATCTTTAATTACAGTTACTGTAACTACTGGGCTATTAGGATCTAGCAGAACATCTTCTGCCGATGCAGTACAACCGTTATCATCCGTAACTACAACAGTGTTTGTACCATTAGATAGATTGTTTGGAGAAACCACATCATCATTAGCTGTGGGAGCCCATCGGTAACTATACCCTCCTGTTCCTCCTACCGGATTTGCTGTTAATTCTCCATTTGCGGTACCACAGTCCGGCGCTTTATTATCGATTAATGTTACAGATAATGCTGCGGGATCCACAAGCTCGCGACTGCATGTTTCAATACACCCGTTGGCATCAGTTACTATCACATTATAAGTACCAGCACTCAAACTGTCTATAGCAGATTCTGTTTGCGAATCATCATCGTCCCATAAATAAGTGTAACCAGCTGTTCCATCGGAAGCAACCACGGCAACTGTGCCATCGGTGCCTTCAAAACAAAGCGGATTAACACCTTCACATTGCGCATCTAAAGGCGCTGCTGGCTCTGTTATGATGTAAGTTCCTACAAATACTTCGTTTAAAGCATCCGTTATGGTTACAGAATAAGTTCCTGCAGTTAAGTTTGTTCTAATAGAATCTGCTGCACTTGGCGAAGCAACTGCAGGATCCCAAACAAAAACGTATGGTGGGCCATTACCTCGGATTGTCATAGATAAATCTATAGACCCTGTGGCATCTCCATTACAAAGCACATGCACAAGTACTGGCACCCATGTTTGTCCTGGATAGCCTAATACTTCGGCACATGCTACATCAGCACACATGTTGTCGTCGGTAACAGTTACACAATAAGTATTGTTATTTAAATTACTTGCAACAGCAGTAGCAGATGGAGCTGGGTCGTCCCATAAATAAGAATAGTCGCCTGCAACAGTTCCTCCAGAACCGCCACCAGTAACTTCTCCATTAAAGCAAGTTGCGTCGCACGTAGCATGACTGGTAACATTTGCAATTGCAACCACAGGACTTGGTTCAATCAAATCTATCGTTTGTGTATTGGTACAAAAGTTTCCATCGTAAATTGTTACATCGTAAGTTCCATCACATTTAGCGGTTAAGTCTTTTGTTGTTTCACCATTAGACCATAAGAATGTGTACGAACCACCTGTTCCGCCAGTTGGAGTTTCCAAACTTACCGTTCCATCGCAAACCCCATTACAACTAGGATTTTCTCCACTAATTAATGAAGCTACTTCCGTTGGTTCTACCAATTGAGCAGTAGCAGTGCCTGTACACAAATTATCGTCTGTAACAACAATCACATAATCTACAGTTCCACTTACATCTACATCAAAATGATCAGAACCTGCTGTTAGCGAATTATCCCATTGATACGCATAGGTTGCAGGGTCTCCCGTGCCACCAATTGCAGTAGATTGCAATGTACCTAAAGAAGCTGCTCCAAAACATTCAGGATTAATAGCTAAAGGTGTTACCACTATTATAGTCGGTTCTGTAATTGGTAAACTCAATGGTGTTTCGCAACCGTTGGCATCCGTTACGGTTACTTCTAGTGGCGAATCGCCAACACCTAAACCAGTTGCCGAATACATACCTGTTCCTACATCAGAGATTCCTCCCACAGCCGTTCCAGCCGACCATGTAATATCAAAATCTCCAGCGCCCGAAACAATTTCTATTTCTCCCCAGCCGTCTGTATCTCCATTACATGTTACCACGTCTTTAAAATCATTCCAGTTAACTATTGCCGCAGCCGGATCGTTCACATTCACAATCACTTCTAACGTACAATTATTTACATCCGTAATAGTTACCACGTAATTACCAGAAACAAGTCCAGTTGCTAAGGCGTTGGTTCCGCCACCTGCAGATGCTTCCCATAAAAGAGTATAAGGTCCCACTCCGCCAGATATAGGTGTAACCGAAGTATCTATCCAAGCAGTTCCATTTGCCTGTCCGCATACTACAGGTGTAGATTCGCTAGCAGCAGCTACCAATTCAGGATTAATCAAAATATCTTCCGTAGATGCCGTACAATTGTTATCATCGGTAATAGTTACCGTATAGGTTACCGCTCCTAATAAATTAGATACTGTTCTATCAGTTTGAAATCCAGCACTCCAACTATAATCATAATCGGCTGCAACAATTCCACCAGTTCCATCTGCCGTCATAGCACCATCGGAACCACCATTACACAACGGATCTGTTTGTCCGCTAATAGCTACAGACAATACAGGCGGGTCTGTTAAAGTTGCTTCTGCAGTTGCTGTACAACCATTATTATCGGTTACTAAAGCCATGTAAGTTGGGCCGCCAGATAAACCTGTACCTATATGATTAGGACCAGCAATATTTAACACATTACCACCTGTTGATGTCCAGTCTACATCGTAAACCGTTAAAGCAACACCACCGCTAAACGATACGGTTGCTGTCCCATTTGCTTCTCCTGCACAAAGCGGATCGGTTGTATCTATAATTCCGGCAAGCAACTCTGCTGGTTCTGTAATGGTAGTACCATCTATTATTGAACAACCATTAGCATCAGTAACAGTTACATCAAATGGTCCGCCAGCTAAGCCCGTTTCCGTATCGGTTTTGGCTGTTTGATTGGAATATAAACTTCCGTTAGACCAGTCAACATTGTAATTGGCCGTACCGCCACCATAAGTGATTGTGATGGTTCCGTTGTCGTCCCCAAAGCATGTAATATCTGTAAAGCCATCTATAGTAAGCGTAACCGGAGACGGTTCAAACACATCGTCATCAAGTGTTATGCTACAACCATTTGCGTCTGCAATTATAACAGAATAATTTGTTCCAGATACATCGCCAGTTAAGCCATTAACTGTATTTGTGCCTGCCGACAATCCTGGAAAGGGACCTAATCCCCAATCGGCTGAATACAACGGAGTACCTCCACTGAAGGTAACCGTAGCTGTACCATCGTCGTCGGTACTACAAGTTTCGTCGGTAGTGGATATCGAGCCAATTAACTCTGTAGGTTCGTCAATAACCACTTGATCGATAATTGAACAACCCGCATCATCTGTTACAGTAACATCAAATGTACCAGCACATAAGCCTGCTGGGTCTTCATCCGTACTAGCCGACGGACCTGTCCAGTTATACGAAAACACACCCGTTCCTCCGCCAGCAGTCATCTCAATGGCGCCATCGCAAACTTCAAAACAATTTAAATCCGAACCAACAATATTAGAAGTTAGGTCGTCATTTACAACCACTTCTACAGTAGCAACAGCATCACAGCCATCTGTAACAGTTAATGTAATTGTATAAGTTCCGGCTGCTGCATACGAAACCCCAGTAGGATTTTCGGCAGTTGTATTTCCACCTGTTCCTCCGTCAAAATCCCATAAAAAGGTTTCGCTTCCTGTACTGCTTCCTGTATTGGTAAAATCGAAGCTGTTGGCACCTGCTAATAAGCATTGATCGGCCACGGCAGCAATTCCTGATGTAACGTTTACTCCCGGATTAATTGTTGTTACCGCAGTTATAGTACAACCTAAATCATCCGAAGCAGTAATGGTATAATCGCCAGCACATAGGCCCGAAACGTCGTCTACGGCAGCTCCGTTAGACCATATAATGGTTGGTGTACCGGCAGATGGTACAATATCGTTAAGCGTAATAGACCAGTCATCTAAAACACCATCATTCATTTCCGAATTATCTAAAGAAAGAACCCAGTCACCATTTGGATCACATCCGCCACCACTTAAAATTGGCCCATCAACTTCATCAAATAAATCTTCTGGCAACCAATCCCCTGCATATGGCGATGAACCTGTTGTAATACTTGCTGCAGCATCTGTTGTAAAACACACATCTCTAAAAGGTGCTCCACCAGGGCTACCTTCATTTTTAAGAGCAATAAAATCTCCACATGGATTTGTGAGGTATATTCCTACTTTCTCAATCTTATTTTTAGGAACTGTACTCATGTCAACGCAAACTGTAAATACAGTATTTACATCAATCTCCGACTGGGTAATTCCAGATACCGTAATAGGAAAATCAGTCTCATCTTTTCCTGCAATAGTTCCTCCAACCGCATCGGTAAAAGTTGTTGGTGTATATGTTGGTTGATATGTACCACCCGAAGTAGTAACATCTATATATCCAGCACAATCTCCAATACATCCTTCATGTCCTACGTCATCCACAGTTAACACAACAGGTGTTGGCGGAGTTAATGTAATACTAATTGATGAAGTACAGTTTAATTGGTCTGTTGCCGTTACAGTAAATGTACCTGAGCACAAGCCTGTATTGTCTTCATTAGAACTAGAATATCCTGATGGGCCATCCCAATCGAATGTATAAGCCGGCGAACCACCTGTTACTTCCACATCAATCGCACCGTCGCAATCGCCAGCACAAGTGGGGTCTACTTTAGAATCTTCTACTACTGTAGGGCCATCAAACGTTACCACGTATGGTGTACAACTTGTGCCTTCCGTACTACAATCTAATCTAAAAGTGTAATTACCAGAACCATATCCATTGCCCTGAACGTCTACTAAATAGCTATTACCCGCGGTTACTGTTGGGCCAGATTCACCTACCAGTGCAATATCTTCCTTATACCACTGATAGCTACAATTACTTGTATCTGGAACCGCCTCTAATTCGAATGGGCCAGAACAAGGCAACATCCAAGTTCCTGCATCTACAGAAGGTTGCCCCTCTCCATCTACTCCTACTTCTGCTCCAAAGGTTGAACTTTCACATGTTTGGGTAGACAAATGTAGATTGTCATACATTTGGTAGTGTGTACACGGATTGTTGTATTTGTACTCTCCAGGTAAGTTTGCTAAACAAGGCGAACCCAAGTACAGTTCGTTAATGTCATGTGGAGGTGTAAAGCAAAAACACAGATTAGACCATGCCCCATCGTTAGTCGGTGTATACATTCCTTCACCAAGTGTTTTCCAACTATTATCGTTATCGGTTGGACAATCTTTTCCATCTAATCCATCCGATTCCGCAACATTTGTTTCATGTCCGTATAACGTTAACCCCAAAGTTGGTTGATCCTGACAAGCTTTATTGGTTTCACTAATATCGTTACCGTCAACCATTAAATCTGCTACCCAAAAGTTAAAACAATGCTCCACCCCTCCCGGCATAGTTGTGTGCAACGGAAAAGATAAAAATTCATTCCAATCCGCGCCAATTTCTCCACCTTGAAAAACATCACCAAGAAGCGGTTGATTTACAGGTAATGCATGCTCGTCTTGTGCTGGAATAGCCCCGTCATACAAACTTGGACATGTTGCAGAATACATATCTGTAGATCCATCTCCCGATGATAATACAGGCCATCCAGTAATACAGTTAGGGTTAGAATATTTCCATTTACCTGTACAGCAACCTAAGTCTTCCATGTTCCAGTTGGTAACCAATCCACCTCCCGTTGGGCCACTGTCGCCAGAAGCACCACAAGGGCAATCATCGTCATTCAAATCTATTAATCCATCCGAGTCATCATCAACACCATTGGTACAGTCCTCTGGCGGAGGAGCCGCCAAAGCCGAGATACTAAAGGCAAGAAAAAGAAATGATAAACTTAGAAAGTGCCTATAATTGAAATCTAATGTGAAAAAACGTCTTGTACTTTTCATATTTGAATGATTATTGGTTTTACTGCCCCAATTGAAATTGTGGTTTAATCGGTTTATTACTCATATAAAAACGTGTTCCCCTTTCGGAAAACAATCCTTTAAATTTTTCTATAAGCTCAATTTTACTTTGATATACCTTTCTTAAAACATAACACCTTAAGGTTATGACCAATAACCTTAAAGGCAATAAAACACAGTAATAACAATACATTCCCGCACTATTAACCATTGAATTATTAACGTTTTTATCCACTTTTCCTGAACATCCTCTCAAAAAAGCATCAGCACCCACCAATAGTTGAATTTTACTCATTATCGATTTCGAAGCTAATAATCCCACTTTCGTTTCTATGTATAAAAAGGCCTTTCCAAATAAACATTTACCAACCTAAATGTCTAATTACAATACAATTATACATAGATAGTCGTAAGAAACATGAATTACTTGCCTAGTATTTTCAACATGCACAACATGCTTATTATCAATCTTTTTCTCATATTTTATATACTTGAACGAATTCTATTCATTTTACATTTTTCACTACCTGATTTGGTCATTTTGTAATTATCCCTGATTATTTTAGAGCGGAAAAAAATTAAAATAAATCGAAACATTTTCTCGAAACATCTGCAATTGACGTATTTAAGATACTAAAACACCATTTACAATCCTAAAATCAGATTATTTCACCAAAACTTTACACATTTAAAGATTTTAACGATTTATTGAACAAAATCCGACCTCAAAATCCTCCTTTTATAATGCGGACTTACATTCAAATTATTCTCAACTTTGCAGCTTATAAGAGCGCAAGTGTCGAGAGGAATGATTTACATATTAATGGCCAGCCTGAGTTTTGGGCTGATGGGAGTATTCGTAAAATGCGTGCCCCACGTTCCTGTTTTTCAAATCGTGTTTATCAGAATGATTTTTGCGCTAATCTTTAGCGGTATCACGTTAAAAATCAAAAAAGTAAACCCATGGGGTAACAACAAATTCCTTTTAATAGCTAGAGGAATTATAGGTGCAGCGGCATTAATTCTATATTTTATTACCATCAAAGAAGTTTCTTTGGCCACGGCATCAACACTTTACCATCTCTCCCCCATTTTCGCCATTATTATGGCCATATTTTATGTTAAAGAAAAAGTGGCTCCGATTCAATGGTTGTTTTTCGTTATTGCATTTGCCGGAATTGTGCTAATTAAGGGCTTCGACATGCAGGTAAGTACATTGATGCTAGCAGCTGGTGTCTGCTCTGCTTTACTAGGAGGCGTGGTGTACAATATCATCCGTAAACTAAAAACATCCGAACATCCCGATGTCATTGTTTTCTATTTCCCGCTGGCCTCTCTTCCTGTAATTGGAGTTATTTCATATTTTCAATGGGTTCCTATTAATCTTACCGACATGATGTACTTGGTTTTACTGGCCATTTCGGCTCATGGAGGGCAAGTTTTTATGACCAGAGCATATCAATTAGAAGAGGTCTCTAAAATTGTTCCCTTAAGCAACATGGGAATCGTTTATTCGTTGATTTTTGGGTATTTCTTTTTCGACGAAAAGTTAAGTACAATGGTGCTTATAGGCATTTCGATGGTGATGGCCGGGATTGTAATGAATAGTTATTTCAAAAGAACAAAAAAGGCTAGTGTTTAGTTAAGACAAACTAATTAAACGACATAGAGAAAAACCATTACCTTCACTTTTCAAACCAAGACAATTGAGAGTCCAGAGAAATAAATATGAAGTTGAAGTAAAGGATGTGCAGTTTACTTCGTCTACAGGAGTAACTTCAGAAAGAACTGCAATTGTCCGTTTTTATAGCGATGCCGACAAAATTACAAGGTCCCAAAAGTTTGGATTTATTGAGGTAGCTACTATTTACGACAGTATTAATAATGGAGATGACATTTTATTGGACGATTTTTTTGTCCATAATTTTTCGTTGGTCGACTATCGTAAAACTTTCAAAATCGACGATCATGAGCTGGTTGAATTAAAAAGTTTTTCGGCCGCTAGAGCTTTTTTTGATTGCGACGACAACATCAACTTCTCTGGTGCACATGTAATTAACAATGGTTATAATTTTTCGCATACACATTTTGGAGATGGCAATATTGATTTCGACCGCTCTAAAATAGATAATGGCACCATCGATTTTAGTCATACCGTTTTTGGACTAGGAAACGTTTCTTTTCAATTTATAGATTTTGGAAATGGCGATGTCAACTTTCAACGTGCCGTGTTTAACAATGGGAAGTTGTCTTTTGTAAATGCACAATTTGGCAATGGAAATATTAATTTCAAAGAGGTGAATTTTGGCGGTGGCAGCGTAGATTTTCTTTTCGCAAAAATTGGAGAAGGCGACATTTGCTTCGACAAAGCTAATTTCGGATCTAACGAGGTTGATTTTAGAAAGGTAGAATTTGGAAAAGGCAAAGTTGATTTTAAACGCGTTTTGTTTGGAACAGGAAATGTAAATTTTGAAGAAGCAGAATTTGGAAGCGGAAAAATCTCTTTTAGATCATGTGATTTTAAGGGTAGCAATATGTCGTTTGAAAACGTTGATTTTGGCGACAACGAAGTAATTTTCGATAGATCTAGTTTTGGAGAAGGAAATGTATCTTTCCGAAACACGAGTTTCAATAAACTTTCTTTCAAAGAATGTCATATCGATAATTATTTAGACATCCGAGTAAACTGCGGAAACATCATCGATTTATCAGATACAATCGTAAGAGACATTATTGACGTAATGCCCGTTAAATACACCGTTAAGATCGACCAACTGATTTTTAAAGGCATGAGAAATCTCGGTAGGATTTACATTGGTTGGAAGGAAAATGACGCAAAAAAACTGATTACCAATCAGGTGAAATCTTCCTTTATGGAAAAGGCTGAACAGTTCAGAATTTTGAAGGGAGAATTCAGTGCTATGGGACGATACGACGACGAAGATGAAGCCTATGTAGAATTTAAACGCTATGAATTGCGAGCCCATATAGACGAGGCCAACAATGCCGGTGGACTCAAAATAATTACGATTTACCCGTTGGCATTTTTTCAATGGCTCATTTTTGATAAGGTAGGTTTGTATGCCACTAATTTTATGCGGGTAATGCTATCTATGTTTGTGGTGTTTACCATTTTCAGCTTGCTCTACACGTTTTTACCCGATAGCATGGGCATGGTTACTTGCCCCGATTCGGCAGATTTGTTACACCATAGATTGGCAAATAATTTTTATTTCAGCGCCATTACTTTTTTAACGGTGGGCTATGGCGATTGTCTCCCCTCAGGATTTTTTAAGGTTTTAGCACCATTAGAAGGTTGGATAGGCGTTTTTTTAATGGCCTATTTTACTGTGGCTTTTGTGCGAAAAATACTCCGTTAATCAATGAGTAAGAAGTCGTTTTTTTTACTGGCTCTACTTACCTTAATAGGGTTTCCGTTGGCTGGTTTACCGCTAATTTATTTCTTTCAAGATACTCCAATTTTAAGTTTGTTTGACTCGGAAACGGCTTGGCATCTCGAAATCATTTACGGACTTCTTTATGGGCTAATCGCTGCCATGATTGCTTGGCAAATTGTGATGCTTAAATATTTGAGAGATGTACGACTGTATTTCTCCAGTTTAATTCAGCAATTCAACTTGTCGTTTCCAGAGATTTTGTTCATCTCATTTTGTGCTGGTTTTGGCGAAGAAATTTTGTTTAGAGCTGGCGTTCAGCCTCTATTAGGTATTTGGATAACTAGTATACTCTTTGTTGCTATTCATGGGTATTTGAATCCCAAAAACATAGCGCTTTCGATGTACGGAATCTTCATGTGTTTAATCATTGTGGGAGTTGGCTATTTATATATCCACGTAGGCTTAATTTCGGCCATTGCAGCACATTTTATGATTGATGTGGTGCTGCTCTATCAATTGAATATTAGAAGGCATACTAACGAGTATTTTTGATGGGTGGTTTGATTAAAAAACCGATGTCTAAACAAATATTCTGAGCTAGACAAATTCCTGCTGAACCTCCAAACTCACAAGTCGCGTCATCCTGACAATCAGTGTGCGCAAGCACAACTGAGAAGCAGGATGACTCCAGCCGGAGGAAGCATGCCTCTAACTATTTCCAGCAAAATACTACTTTTTGCCAATCATCTGAATACTATATTTTCTCCTCCAGCTGGAGTGATCCCGCTTCCACGCCATCTTCGATAGCGCGTTGCCGGGATGACGTGCCGGATGGGAAGATGTATACCAGGTATATTTAAGGAAAGGACTAATTACAAAGGATTGCTCTTCAGGCAATCGTTATTCTAATCCAAAAGCGCCTCTCGATAAAAAATTCTTACCAGAATTTCACTCGAAGTGACACTTTCTCAATCAACAAAAGAAATAGTAATCCTCGTTTTGAGTAAGGCCGCATTCGGTTAAAAATACCTTCATTTTTTCTTGGGCGTTTCGTTGGGCAACAGCGATAATTAGCTTGATGTTTTTGCGGGTCTTAATCACTTCATACGATTCGATAATAACCCCTTTAATATCTACTCCAAACTTTCTTTCGTTATCGCACATCCATGTAAAATCGATATTGAGCGCCTGCAATTTATCGGCTAATGACTTGCCTTTTGCACCAGTTCCCCATAAAATCAACTCCTTAGATTCCTCGTGATCTAATTCTAAGAAATACTTCATTTTTAAATCGAAGTAATGAGGTGTCGCATAATTCGATTCATTCCTTGAAGCTCTATTGGCATGATCTCGCCACAAAAGCAACACTTTATCCGACGACTGAATTTTCAATTTGTTTTTGTAAAACCGAAAAACCAATTCGTAATCTTCGGGATACATAACGGAATCGAAAGCACCCACTTTGTCGAAATCATTTCTGTGAATCATCCAACAAGGTGAAGCAATTACAGATTCTTTGTAAATTTCTTGGTAATGGTTATTGTCTTTGCAAAGTCTATTTAACCGTGCTTCATAATTCTGAAACCCCTCTCCTATTTGGTCTGCATGAAAGTATTTTACTAAGCCAGTAGATAAACTTCCTTCGCCGCCCTCCAACAATTTACGCTTCAACTCTTTTAGTTTGCAAGTTGGCATAATGTCGTCGGCATCCATTCTTGTTATAAACTCACCTTTCGAAAAGCCATAGCCCGTTTGCAACCTCTCTATTAGTCCTTCGTCGCATTCGTAAACAGAAATACGCTGATCATCTTCCGCGAAAATATTGACTATCGACCGAGTTAAATCTTTAGAATTATCGATAACAATAATCAACTCCCAGTTCTGTTCTTCTTGGTCAACAATGGAATCTATGCACTCCTCAATGTAGTCGGCTGCATTTTTGGCTGGCATTATTATAGATATTAAACCAGCAACCATAATCTTAATTTACGAGATTGAACTCAACTGCTCTTCGATGAGTTTAATTTTAGTAACAGTATCTTGCTGCTTCTTTTTCTCAACGGAAATCACTTGTTCAGGGGCGTTATCTACAAACCTAGAGTTACTTAATTTCTTATCGATTCCTTTTAAGAATCCTTGAAAATAAAGCAGTTCCTTTTTAAGTTCTTCGGCTTTTTCCTCAACATTTACTTCTTCTTTAAAATCAATGTAATATTGAGTGGCATCCGTCATAAAAGAAGGAACTCCCTCCATTTTATCATCTACAACTTCAATGCTTTCAAGATTACACATTTTAATAATTAAAGCGTCGCATGTAGCATCGATCGAATCATCTTTTTTGATTTTCAAATCCAATTTTCCCTTTACTGCAATGTTCTTCTGCTTTCTAATGTTTCTAATGCCACCAATAACATCAAGCGCAATTTCCATCTTTTTAATCGACGATTGATCTATGTTAGAAACCGTTGGCCATTCAGCAATCATGATACAATCGTTCTTTGGTTTATCCGAAATTAAATGCCAGATTTCTTCGGTTACGAACGGCATAAAAGGATGAATTACCTTAAGAATTAATTCCAAATTTTTAACCGTTGCATCATAAGAAACACGATCGATTGGCTTTAAATATTCGGGCTTAATCATCTCTAAATAATTAGAGCAGAAATCGTCCCAAATTAACTTATAAGAGATCATTAACACCTCCGACAGTTTGTACTGACCGTAGCATGCATTAATTTTTTCTAACTCAACACTAAATTTAGATTCGAACCAATTGATTGCAATTGTAGATGTTTCTGGTTGATCCAATGATTCGTCGATTTCCCAGCCTTTAATTAATTTAAAAGCATTCCATATTTTATTTTGGAACTTACTGCCTTGAAGACAAAGCTTTTCATCGAACATCAAGTCGTTTCCAGCAGGCGAACAAAGCAACATACCCACCCTTACACCATCGGCGCTATATTTGCCCATCAGTTCAATTGGATCGGGCGAATTGCCTAACGATTTCGACATTTTACGTCGTTGCTCATCCCTTACAATCCCTGTTAAATAGACGTTCTCGAAAGGTTTGGCATCTCTGTATTCGTAGCCAGTAATTACCATTCGTGCAACCCAAAAGAAAAGAATCTCTGGCGCTGTTACTATATCGTTTGTTGGGTAGTAATAATTAATTTCCTCGTTATCAGGATTTCTAATTCCGTCGAAAACAGATAATGGCCACAATGCAGAAGAAAACCAAGTATCCAAAACATCCTCATCCTGCTTAAGCTCAGCTGAATTAAAACCTAACTCTTTTGCTTGCCCTGCGGCATCTTCTATAGATTTTGCTACAACATATTCCCCATTTGGTAAATAATAAACAGGAATTCGATGTCCCCACCACAACTGACGTGAGATACACCAATTTTGAATGTTGTCCATCCAGTGGAAATAAGTTTTCGAAAATTTCTCTGGATGCAACTTAACCTCACCGCCTTTTACAGCTTTTATAGCTGGTTTAACCAACTCTTGCATGCTGCAAAACCATTGTTTTGATAAACGTGGTTCAATTACTGCATCGGTTCTTTCGGAATGTCCAACACTGTTGGTATACTCTTCAATTTTTTCGATATGGCCAGCAGCTTCCAGATCAACAACAATCTTTTTTCGCACCTTAAATCGATCTTCTCCAACGTACATTTTTGCTACCTCGTTAATGGTTGCATCGTCGTTAAAAATATCAATCGATTCCAGCTTGTGTTTCATCCCTAAGCTGTAATCATTTACATCGTGCGCAGGAGTGATCTTTAACACACCTGTACCGAATTCCATGTCTACATACTCATCAAAAATGATAGGAACTTCTCTACCTACTAACGGAATAATCGCCTTTTTCCCTTTTAACCAATCGTATCTGGTATCGTTCGGATTAACACAAATAGCAGTGTCACCCAAAATTGTTTCGGGTCTAGTTGTAGCAATAATCACCTGCTTATCCTCGCCAGCAATATTATATCGCATGTAAAAAAGCTTCGATTGCTTTTCTCTATGAATTACCTCTTCATCAGAAAGTGCAGTTAAGGCAACAGGATCCCAATTAACCATTCGAACCCCTTGATAGATTAGGCCCTTTTTGTGAAAATCGATGAACATTTGAATCACGGCCTCAGATAAATCTTCATCCATAGTAAACTTAGTACGATCCCAATCGCACGAAGCACCCAATTTTTTTAATTGCTCAAGAATAATTCCACCGTGCTTATGAGTCCATTCCCACGCATGCTTTAAAAACTCTTCGCGAGTCAAATCATTTTTATCAATTCCTTCTTCCTTCAATTTTGCTACAACCTTTGCCTCTGTAGCAATAGAAGCGTGATCTGTACCAGGAACCCAGCAAGCATTTTTGCCTTCCATCCTAGCTTTTCTAATCAAAACATCCTGAATGGTATTGTTTAGCATGTGCCCCATGTGCAACACACCGGTAACATTGGGTGGCGGGATTACTATCGTATATGGCTCTCTGTCATCTGGCAACGACTTAAAAAAGCCTTGCTCCATCCAATGGGCATACCAATTCTCCTCACTTTTTCCGAAATCATATTTACTTGCAATCTCCATTATATAGGGTTTTTTAGGAAGAATGCGAAGCTAGTAAAAGACGATAAAAATTCCTATGAAGTAGTTTTATAGAATATGGCACAATTTTAGTAAGGCATTTGGCGTTAAGGCGGAACAGTAAATCGCAATTTTACTTATATTTGTATTAATTAAACAAAAAAAATATTTACAATGAGAAAAACAATCATATCCATGTGTCTACTAGCAGCAATGTTTTTAGTACACAGAACTACGTTCGGACAAGCTGCTGAGCCAGCAACAGCAACGCCAGTTAATCCAAACGCTGCAGTTATGGATTTCGAAACTGACATAGTAGATTACGGAACGATAGAACAAGGAGCTGATCCTTACAGAGAGTTTAAATTTACTAATACAGGTAAAGAACCTTTGATTATCACAAATGCTAAAGGATCTTGTGGATGTACAATTCCTGAATGGCCAAAAGAACCTATTAATCCAGGTGAGTCTTCGGTAATTAAAGTTAGATACGACACAAAAAGAATTGGAGCTTTTACTAAAACAGTAACAATTTCGTCGAACGCTACTACACCTACCAAAGTAATTAAGATTAAAGGTAAGGTTGAAAAAGCACCTGAAGGAGCTAGTTCAACTCCTGAGAAACCAGCAACGCCTGGTGTCCCAGTAGACTAATCAATAAAAATATTAAAGCCGTTTGTTTTTGCAAACGGCTTTTTTTTTGCCATGAAAATTCTAGTTTTATTTTTTCTCCTTGTCAGCAGTATTGCCTTTGCACAAGAAGGGAGTGCTGAAATAAAATTTGAGGGGAAAGTGGTAAAGTTGGGAAAGGTTAAACAGAACCTACTTTTAGAATTCACCTATTACTTTCAAAACACGGGAACAGTTCCGTTGATAATAAATAACGCCGATGTTACTTGTGGCTGTACCAATCCCAAATGGCCAACCTACCCAGTATTGCCCAGCGCCAAGGATTCTATTACTGTAACGTTCGATACAAAGGGTAAATATGGATATCAGAATAGAGATATTGAAATAATAAGCAATGCAAAAAAGGCTTCTGTTTTCATTAGTTTTAAATGCAATGTATTAGAAAATAAAAACAAATAAATTATGCCAAGTATTTCGGAAAGAGGAGAAAAGATGCCACAGTCGGCTATAAGGAAATTAGTTCCTTTTGCCAATAAAGCAAAGCAGGAAGGAAAAACTATTTATCACTTAAATATTGGCCAACCCGATATTTTGTCTCCAGAAAAAGTAATGGAAGGCATTAGAGAAATAGATGTAAAATATTTGGAATATAGCCCGTCGGCAGGTCTTGAAGGTTATAGAGAAGGCATTGCTAAATACTACCAAAACTTAGGGCATAACATTGGCGCTAATAACGTAATTGTTACTACAGGAGGATCGGAAGCTTTAACTTTTGCCTTTATGAGTTGCCTTAATCCTAGCGACGAAATATTGACTACCGAACCATTTTACGCGAACTATAATGGATTTGCTTCTATTGCAAATGTAAAAATAAAACCTATAAAAGCGGATATAAAAGATGGGTTTTCGTTGCCGCCTATCTCTAAATTTAAAGAGCAAATCACATCAAAAACAAAAGCTATTTTAGTTTGCAACCCAGGAAACCCTACTGGCTATTTGTACACCAAGGAAGAATTAGAAGAGATTAAAGAATTGGTAATTGAACACGACCTTTATCTTTTTTCCGACGAAGTGTACCGAGAGTTTTGCTATGATGGCAAGCAACATGTTTCGGCTTTTGATTTAAAAGGAATTGAAGATAACGTAGTAATTATCGACTCAACTTCTAAACGGTATAGCATGTGTGGTGCTCGTATTGGCGCATTTATCTCTTTAAACGAAAAATTGATGAGTACTTGTATGAAATATGCTCAAGCACGCCTCTCTCCTCCTCTACTTGGGCAGTTGGCAGGATTAAAGGCTTTGGATACAGAACCCAGTTATTTTGATGCTGTGCGGGATGAATATGTAGAACGGAGAAATTTATTAGTAAACGGCCTCAACAAAATACATGGTGTAATTTGTCCGAAACCATCGGGAGCATTTTACACGGTGGCTCAATTGCCAATTGATGATTCCGATAAATTTTGCCAGTGGTTACTTGAAGAGTTTAGTTACGAAAACCAAACGGTGATGTTGGCTCCTGCCTCTGGATTTTATGCTTCTAAAGAAGATGGAATAAATCAAGTTAGAATTGCCTATGTATTAAACTTAGAAGCTTTAAGTAAGGCTGTTAAATGTTTAGAAGAAGCGTTAAAGGTATACCCTGGTAGGGTTTAATCTTTGGCATGATTCACTCGGAAATCTTTTTTCATATCGGATGTACCAACAAATGATTTTCGTTCAACTCGTTTAATTTTCTGGTGACATGTTTTGTGTTCTTTAATTCGGAGTTTAAACCCTAGGAAAAGATCCATTCCATAAACATCCTGTTTAAATAAGTAACTGCTCAACATATCTGTACCAATATAAAAGCCCCCGAACCTCATAGACAAACCAAGATTTACTTGTCGCCATTCGTATATTGAAATAGGCATGGCTATTTCAAACTTTTCCTTTTCAAGCCTTGTTGTAAATGCCAATACTGTTGGCCTTTTAGGACCATAATTCTCTTGACCTCTTTCAAATCCATAAACAAAGTTGGTAGCAAAATATACATCTTCCATTAATTTTGCCTCGAATTGAACTGCAACTCCAAGTGGTAATTTAATTCTGGTTGGATTTGATACTGTTCCTCCTTCTTCGGTTTCCGAATTAAAAAATGTTTCAGAGATAAACTCTGTTCCTTCCACCTCCAAGGCCGTATCACCCACTATTACACTTAACGTATCTTCATATCGGTAAACAAAATTTGCAATGCTATTTAACTTGATTCTTCCAATATCCAACACCGATATGCCAAATTTATACTTGTAGCCTACTTCTCTACATCTACTCAATGGTGAATTAGGAAAATACTGCCTTACCTCTGCTGTGGTATGTTTAAGCTCAAATCCAAGATCCAAACCAAAACCAGAGCCAACCTTTACTCCAAATTGAGGATTAACACCATCAGAAGAAGTATACATATACTCTGTGTTTACATTGTAAAATATGTAATTAATCTCTTGTAATTCGGGTTCATAATTATAGCCCAACTCATGTATTTTAAAACCCGCCGCAGAATGAGGAAGTAAATACTTACCAGATACACCAACCGTCATTAACTGATATTTGGTCTTTTTTATAATTCGGCTATACGTACCCGTAATTTCTAAATACGAAACAGCTGTAAGAGATAAACCTCCCATCTCAATGTTGCCCAACTCATCAATACCAAAATCAGAAAAAGCAAACTCGTCTTTTAACATATTGGCTGCATTAGCAGGCAATCGCCTAAAATCAAAAATCGATTTGTCTCTCATAGAAAACCCTATCCCGTTGTTTCCCGAACTATATATGATTGATGGAAGTTGTATCAACATCTCAGAAAAAGCATTGTAATTAGCATGGGTACTATCATATTGCGTTTCCAAATAAATTGTTGGGTCGGGCTCTTTTCTCAGTTGATTTCTTAATATTTTACGGTTTACCGAAATCAAATCATTGTTGGCATAAACACTAAAGCCCAGCATGTTAAAATCCATGTAGTTTTTAGAATCCGTAATAGACGCAGGATTAATGTAAACAGATAATCCGGGATTGTAATTACTATTGGTTAAGCCCAAATTATATTGAGCTTTTAAATGGGAATTTGAACCAATAATTAGGCACAAAATCATAAAGGAGATTCGAATAAAATTTCCTGCAATAATTTGTTGGTATAATGACTCCGTATATCGGTCAGGTTCAGTCATAGACTAGATTGGTAGAATCATGTTAAGTACGGTAATTATTTAGAATAGACGTCTTTACATCATAAAGTTAAATCTATGCTATTCAAAATCTGCATACAGCAAATATTTCTTCCTTATTTTTTTAAAAGCGATTATGTCTTCCTCCCAACTTGCTCTGATCTCCTTTTCACTTTTACCTTTCTCTATTTGTTGCCTTAGTTTCTCTGTACCAGCAAGTTTATTGAAAAAGTTATTAAAAAATGACTTTTTATTTGGCAAACTGTTATATACGTCCATCAACCAAAATAAGTTGATTTGATTGTCTTTAAAAATAATTTCTTCTCCAATAAGCGAAAGGTCAAACCCTCTACAGGTATCACCTAAATGTTTAGGATTTAAACTTGCACCTTTAATACTTCGGGGAACAAACTTGTAAGAACCCATTTCTAAATAGGGATGACCAATAACTTGAAACGGTAAATCTGTTCCTCTACCAATGCTAACACTTGTACCTTCAAACAAACACAAGGACGGATACAAATAAATTGATGTCATGTTGGGCAAATTCGGTGAAGGTTTAATAGGCAACTCATATAGATAGTTATGATCATATCCTTTACACTGAACTGTTACTAAATCGCATTTAATTCCGTCTTTCAACCAACCTTCCTCATTAACCATGGTAGCGTACTCCGCCATCGTCATACCATAAATAATAGGCACTTTGTGCATTCCAACAAATGATGCGAATTCAGGTTCGAGCACAGGCCCATCTACATAATGCCCATTTGGATTCGGGCGATCCATTACCATAAACTGGATGTTATTTTCGGCGCAAGCCTCCATGGCATACGTCATAGTAGAAATATAAGTATAGAACCTAGCCCCCACATCCTGAATATCAAATACAACTACATCAATCCCTTCTAAATCACTTGCGCTAGGCTTCTTTTTACTTCCATATAGAGAAACAACAGGCAAGCCAGTTTTTTCATCGATATAGTCCATTTGATGAGCACCAGCATCTCCATCTCCTCTAAAACCATGCTCTGGACTAAATATTTTTTTCACTTTTATATCATACCTCAATAAGGCATCAACCAAATGCATATTGCCTATAGTAGAGGTTTGATTGCCTATTACAGCAACCGATTTACCCATTAAGTTGGATTTATAATCCTTTACTCGATGGCTACCTGCAAGTAAATATTCTTTTGTTTCTTCAGGGCTTTCCTTGGTATAACTGATTCTAACAGTTTTTTCCTGTCCACAGCTTACAAGCGCTCCTATCATTAAGAGTATTAGAAAAATTAATTTTTTATCTTTAGGCTTCAATATTGTTGGTTATTTTAGTAACAATTTTATTTATCATATTATCCTTTGAATCTAGAACTTTTTATTGCCAAAAAAATCATTTCTGGCAAAAATGAGTCGCAAAAATCCTCTAAAGCAATTGTAAAAGTTGCCACTTTTAGCATTGCACTTGGATTAACTATTATGATTCTTTCTCTTGCCATTCTCAATGGTTATCGCAATGAAATCAGTAGTAAAGTTATTGGATTCGACTCTCATATTCAAATTTCAAATTTCGACAATTCTAATTACGATAGTTATCCTATAAACCAAGACCAGCCCTTTATTCAAGAGCTTGACACCATTCCAGAGATTAAACACATTCAGGTTTATGCTTTCAAAAGTGGAATCATTAATAGTAAAGAAGGAATTTATGGCATCTTTTTAAAAGGTGTTGATGAGGGCTTTAACTGGGATTTTTTCGAAAGTAAACTCGTTGAAGGAAATAAATTATCGTACTCAGATACTTCAAAAGGTGAAATTGTACTATCCAAGTTTATCTCCCAAAAGCTTAAGCTAAAACTAAACGATTATCTGTATATCTATTTTCTAAAAAAAGATAAAAAGAGAATCCGTAAATTTCATATAGTGGGCATTTACGAAACAGGCTTAGTTGATTTCGATAAAATTTATGCACTAACCAACATTGATGTAATACAAAAACTAAATGACTGGGATAGCAATCAAGTAGGTGGTTTCGATCTTTATTTACACAACTTAGACCACCTCGAAGAATTAAACGATTATGTTTATGAAGCAATCGGCTCAGAACTTATTTCGCTAACTGTAAATGATATTCATCCCGAAATCTTTAGCTGGCTCGAACTCCAAAACGTATATGTGAAAATCATTTTAGTATTAATGGTGCTTATCGCATCAATCAATATCATCTCGACCTTGCTCATAACAATACTTGAAGGCACCACAATGGTAGGAGTTTTAAAGGCTTTAGGAGCGTCAAATTGGTCTATTCAAAAAATATTTATCTATCAATCTGTCTTTATATTAGGTAAAGGGATCCTCTGGGGCAATGTAATTGGTTTAGGGTTAGCCCTTATACAGTACCATTTCTCACTAATCACGCTTTCTCAAGAATCTTATTTTATTGATTATGTCCCTATAGAATTAAACGTTATTCATATTCTGTTTCTTAACTTTGGGCTATTAGTAATATGTACAACCACACTAATAATTCCGTCGTACATAGTTAAACGAATTTTGCCTACTAGGGCAATTAAAATTAGTTAACCAATATTTAAGGTTATGTATTTCCAAAACATATTAGAAACAATTGGCAACACGCCATTAGTAAAGCTAAACAAAGTTACAAGTGAAGTTGACGCTCTTGTTTTAGCAAAAGTTGAGACTTTTAATCCAGGAAATTCTGTTAAAGATAGAATGGCCGTTAAAATGGTTGATGATGCCGAAGCGAGTGGAGTTTTAAAACCAGGAGGAACAATTATTGAAGGAACTTCGGGAAACACTGGCATGGGCTTGGCGCTTGTAGCATTGATTAGAGGTTACAAATTAATATGCGTAATCAGTGACAAGCAATCCAAAGAAAAAATGGATATTTTGAGAGCTGTAGGCGCAGAAGTTGTGGTTTGTCCGACAAATGTTGAGCCAGAAGATGAACGGTCGTACTACTCTGTTTCTAAAAGACTGGCTAAAGAAACTCCTAACTCATGGTATGTTAATCAATATGACAACCCATCAAACGCAATTGCACACTACGAACAAACGGGACCTGAAATCTGGGAGCAAACTGAGGGGGAAATTACTCACTTTGTAGTTGGTGTTGGCACAGGAGGCACCATCTCTGGAGTTGGAAAGTATTTAAAGGAGAAAAATCCTAATATTAAAATATGGGGAATTGACACTTATGGTTCTGTCTTTAAAAAATACCATGAAACAGGTGAATTTGACGAGAATGAGATTTACCCTTATATCACAGAAGGTATTGGTGAAGATATTTTGCCGAAAAATGTAGACTTCGATATAATCGATGGCTTTACTAAAGTTACGGATAAGGATGCAGCGGTTTATACAAGAATGATTGCCAAAGAAGAAGGCATTCTTGTTGGAAACTCAGCAGGATCTGCAATTAAAGGATTGTTGCAGCTAAAGGATCATTTTAAGCCAAATGACGTAGTTGTAGTGCTTTTCCATGATCATGGCTCTAGATACATCGGAAAGATGTTTAACGACGATTGGATGCGAGATAGAGGCTTCTTAGATGAAGATATTAAGTTAGCTGTTCAATTAATCAAAGATCATATAGATAAGCCATTGATTTCTGCTAAAACAGAAGAGTTAGTTGCTCATGCTATTGAACGAATGAAGAAATACAAAATTTCTCAAATCCCTGTAGAAGACATTAATGGATTTGTTGGCTCGTTGGATGAAAGTGATCTTTTCCGTCTTTATTTTAATGATAAAGATATAGCGGACAAACCTATTAAGGATGTGATGAACAAGCCCTTTCCTATTGTTAAAAGCAATGCAACTATAGAAGAGATATCCAAGTTAATTAATAAGGAAAATAACGCTGTTTTAGTAGATTTAGGCGATGGTAAGCACCACATCATCACAAAGCATGATGTAATTAGCGCGATTTCGTAGAGAGAGAGAGAGAGAGAGAGAGAGAGAGAGAGAGATTTTTCAGCAAGAGTTTGAGCAAGAACTATTGATGTTCTTTTGAAAATCCCCCACTTATCTTAAACTTATCCAAGTACGATATATTTCTTTGTATCATTTACAAATGCTGAATTCAAGCCTAAATTCAAGTAATAAATGTAACTTTCAGATTTGCTGCGTTAAGTGTAAATTATCGAAACAAAAAGAGGACAATTCCTCTTTCTGTTTCGATGAAATAT
>JABSPQ010000296.1 GCA_013214205.1 Flavobacteriales bacterium | reverse complement strand
GCCATAAAGTGGCTTAGACGAATTACTATTGATTACCCGAATATGTTTTATCATTGGGCTTTAGGTTATCAATTAACCTAAGAATTTGGCCGCATAATAAGAGCCGTATGAGTCGAGAGGTTCACGTACGGTTCTGTGAGAAGTTAGGGGTGAAATTCCCCTGGCTTACTCGACTACCCAACGTTTTCTTTACTCTACTATAAAACAAAAGCTAAAGAAGAAACTCCTTTGGCTTTTGTAAGTGTACTAATTAGGACTTTATTCTTTAACTAATTTAAAAATAGTTTTATAACCATTAGAATTTGTAATCTCCAACAAGTAAAGCCCTTTAGGCTCATCTATGTCTAAATTTATTAAACTATTATTTTGGAATTTTTTAGTTTTAATTAATTGCCCCGAAAGAGAAAGTAAGTTAACGGTTATATTTTCTTGTGAATTTTTAAATTCAATAGAGAAAGATCCATTTGTTGGGTTTGGATAAACTAGCAGGGCATTACCAAAGTCGTTTTCAATTATTCCAATACTTGTTACCACTTGGCAGGTAGAAGTATCTGTACAGCCATTTTTGGTAATAGCTACTTTATAAGAGCCGTTTGCAGTAGCTGTAAAAGTTTGGCTAGTATCTCCAGCCATAGCAGTATTATTACTACAGTCTATCCATTGGTAAGTTGCTCCGGTTTCATTTGAAGATAATAAAGCTCCCGTTTGAGTTACAGATGAATCAATAAAGTTAATAGTTACTGTTGCTGTTTGTGTCATTTGTAAATCACAAGTAGGGCAGTTTGAAGTTCCTGTTACCCAATTAGTGGCATCCATACCGTATAATGAACCATCATGTCCATTCCCCGACATATCTGTTGCTATACCTCCTGTTCCTTCTTCAAAATTGTAAGCGGCTACTAAACCAGGTTGAGAACCTATTATACAAGTATTCATGTCTGCTGCTATTTGATATTCCGTTCGAGCTGTATTCCAGAACCTTACATCATCTATTTGCCCATTGAAGTGAAAAGCATGATCGAAGTGCCCAATTGAAAGGTGGCTTGATGTGTTTAATGAATTTGAACTAACATTGCCGCTCCCATCCATTACTCCATCAACATACAGTTCTATAGCACCAGCATTTCTAACCCCTGCAATATGGTGCCATTCCCCATCATGAATTTCTGATATAGAAATGGTTTGAGCACTTGTCCCAGCAACATTGAATACTACGTGGTTTCCTTTACGCCCAAGCCAAAAAACGGTAGCCGCTCCATTAGTATTTGCTATTACGGCCTGTTCCACTCCAGTACTCAGAGATGTGTCTGTTTTAATCCAAGCTTCTATAGCGAAATCACCATCTTCAAATTCAAAATCAGTATGGGTGGTTATTTCAACATAATCATCTAACCCATCAAAATCTAAGGCAGTACCGGGCATAGTGTCTCTTGCATATACATTATAAGTAGTAGTGCTGTCTATATTGCCGGTATTAAATGTTAACCCAGTGCCTGTACCAGCTATTGGGCCTGCAACAATACTGTTGTTGGTGTTGTTGCGTAAATAATAGTTGATGCCTGTACTAGACGAATCTGTTGTTATGGTAGTGCTAGAATTAGCAGTACAAAACGTTGGGTTGGTTGCCGTAACAGATTGGTTTAAAGATTCAATATTAATTGTTATGGTCATTACACTATCGCAGCCACCAGCATTGTTAATGGTGTCGTTTACTACATGTGTACCAATAACCATATAAGTAGAATCTTTACTTGGTACAGTATAGCCACTACAATTATTTGCTGTTACACTAAAATTAAAGGTTGTTGGAGTGCAAGGGGGTGAAGCAAAATTAAGTCGAATTACTGGAGCTGAATTAGACAATCCTTGCATATACAACCTGTCAGTATATAAAGTTGCAGCCTTATTAAGAAAATTTTGGTTATGTGTGGAAGAAAATTTTGGAGATTCAGAAATCGAACCACTGCCCTGATATTTAATCACTACCATATATTCTTCATCTGAATCTAAGGAGTCTATAATGTTAAAAGTAGTAGGATCAAATAACCTATCAGTAGTAAGTAATAAATGAGGTAGCATGGTGTCGGAAACAGTAATTGTGTATTGCTGAGTTCCCACTACGGTAAATGATGTGTAGTCTTGTTCTGACCCTAAAAAGCCACCCAAAGGTGCCTTATACAATAAAACTGAAAATTGTTCTCCTAGGTAGGTTCCCGCATTTTCAAGTGCAAATGAGACAGTTAATGAGCCAGCTGTAAATCCATTTGATCCGGTGTAATAGATGGCTCCTTGATGGTACTTATGAGAATTAGATATAAATGTAGCATCATCTAATCCAATACCGGTAGCATTTGTTAAGTCACCATTGTCAAGGCTAAAAGTATCCTGCGTAATTTCAAATATAGATACTATGGAATCGGGATTCCACGGACTTAAAGACGATTTAAACGTTCCATAATATGTTCCAATAGTGGTTGGTGTGTACGATCCTGAGAAATGAACTGTCGCCATAGAGAGGGGAGCTATAGTGTCTTCAGTTGAGAAACTTGTTATGTTTCCTTGTGGATCTTTAATTTCTAAGGTTGTAACCATATTTTGTCCACTCCAACTATTGTTATATAAGCTGCAATTGAAACCTTGAAGTGGCTTAATTTGGTCGATTGGTGTTTTATAAGCAAATACTAGTTCAGACTCTATAGTATTACGTACATAAAATGATGCATTTACCGTATTACCCAAATCTACTTCGTTAATTAGAGCTTCACCATCTTCATAGGATAGAAAAATTGAAGGGATAGTTACTGCAGAAGCAGAGTCTCCTCCTAACATACCCATCATTACTGTTCCTGGAGTATGATCAATAATTACACAAGCCATAGCACCCTGTTGTTGTGCATGATATACTTTCAATGAATACATACAAGTTCCTCTTCTTATCAATGCTATTTTTCCAGTTAAATTACTGGTTAAAGGATTACAACCAAATGAATCTACTACCCACTCTAAATCACCTGTTATGGTGGTAATACTTGTGGGGCCCCATTGTCCATTCCCATTATCATTATCAGGTAAGACAATATTGGTTATTTCACCAGAAATATTCCCTGGAGAATTAATCATAAATTGCATGGGGTGATTAAGTTGAGCCGATGCACTCCAACTTATAAATGATACTACTATAAGTATTGCAAGTTTTTTCATGATAAATTATTTTTTAGGTGTTTGTCGATTTTTACTGTTGCACAATTCTTTGCGTTACAATGTTGTTTCCATTTGTGATTTGCACAAAATAGATTCCTTACCATAAGCTTCTGAATTAATAATTGTGTGATGGAGTTAATTGGTTCTAATTATTTTGAATGTTTTGATGGTCTTTGTGTTATCGCTAACCTTTAATAGAATTGTTAAATAGATGAATGGATAAGTTGTTAAAAAGCCCGAACAGCTCGCACTAAATTTGTTGCGGACTTACTGCTATCTAAGTAAAAGCCATTGAGGAAGAATTGAGCCCACGCCATACCGTTACCGCTCTCCGTAGAACTCCAATAGTAGGCAATAGTAAAACTGCCAAGCCCTTGAAGGTGTAAATTTACATACATCATGTCTAGTTCATCTTTTGAAGGTAAATACCAATCTGTATAGCCATCAGAAGTTAAATTATCACAAAAACTCGCTGCCTCACATGTCGAACCATTAGCTATAGCACTCGCGAGACTTTTTTTTGTGTTTTGAGCCCCTCCGGATATTCCATTTGCATATGCCCATGTATAGAAATCTGCTGTAGACCATTGGTAATAATATGGCTCATCTGTTGCTCTAGCAACCAATCCATGACATCCTGTACCGTCTAAATAAAAGATAATTCCGCCTTGGTAAGTATCGCCAATGGATAAACTGCAAGGACTTCCAGAACCAGTAACAAACCCCATATTGGCGATGGCGATAGAATCGGTATGCTGACCTGCCACAAAACCTAAATTAGCTACTCCTGTAGAATCTAGTTTAGTATCCGTATCAACAGTGTGGTTATTCCAATTAGTAATATCTGCCGTTGTAATTCCATTGGCAATAGAAGCTTCAAATATAGGGTCGGTTTCTGTTATGCTTATTCCCCCTACAATACTATCTGCTGTATTTGCGTGCAACGCAAAGGGCACACTTAATAATTGGCTAGTACCCGCAATGGTATAATCATTACCACCCAATACATCGGTTTCTGTTTTTATAAAGTAGAGGCCATCGCTCCAATCTATATCCGAAAAATTGTAGGAAGTATTACCTGTGCCAATTTCTATACTTACCAAACCATTAATGTTGGTTGTTGGCGATTGCGTCTCTAAATATACTACTGTGCCTGATGTACTGCCTTTGATTATGCTTATTCGCATACTTATTACTTGGCTTGTTACCAGTTTACTGTCTGTATCTCTTATTACAGCTTGGTAGCTCATTTTGTTAGGGCTTTGTGCCCAAGCCGATACGCTTATTAATAAGCTTAATATTATAGTAAGTGTTTTTTTCATTGTTTGATGGAGTTAATTATTTCTAATTATTTTAAATGTTTTAAGATTTTTCGTGTTGTCACTTATCTTTAATAAGTAGGTGGCCGATGATAAGTTGCGCAGGTCGATTTGCGTATTTTGATCTCGCAAT
>JABSPQ010000295.1 GCA_013214205.1 Flavobacteriales bacterium | reverse complement strand
GTGTAGCTACAAAGTATTTGCAGAATTACTTAAACTGGTTCCTAGTACTTGAGAAAATAAAAAATTCAACCAGCAAAATGGCTATAGTTACAGCTATTGCATTTGCTTCTAATAGTGTATGGTATGAGTACAAACAACAAGTATTCAATATGCTAATTAGAACTTAGACTAATTGTTCAATCAGCATGGGGCTAGTTGCACAAGACAATGCTTACGCTGAACGTATTAATCTTACAATTAAAGATGAATACCTCAGTCACTGGAAGCCTGAATCATTCTTCGAGTTAAAGCGTGACGTAAAGCGGGCTGTCAATAACTATAACTTAAAGAGGATACACAATAATATAAAAAGAAAAACACCAAGTGAGTTTGAGTACGAGTGTCTAAATTTAGATATTGAAAACAGATCCAAACTAACTATATTTAACAATGAATATTAATTAAAAATCGGTCAACACTAATCAGGGATCGGCAGGTTTCTCAAAGCTTTGTATATTAGATTGTTAATGCCAAATACAGACTTGATTAAGTGGGTTAATGAATAAAGGAACAGCCATATCGTCGAAAGAAAGAATAGCCATTTTAGATGTGCTAAGAGGGATGGCTTTGTTTGGAGTTTTGGTAGGCTGTTTTAGTGAGTTCATTTTTTATGAAATCGTAATCTCGTACGATGCGCTTCAGGAGCTTTCTACCAATTGGATCGATCCATATTTTAGTCGGCTAATTCAAGTATTTATTACCAATAAGGCCAACACAATCTTTGCATTTTTGTTTGGCTTAGGCTTCTATATTCAGTGGGAGCGGATCAAAGAAAAAAGAACAGACGCCTCAGCCATCTATTTGCGACGAACAATAATACTGTTGCTATTTGGGGCTTTTCATTTAATAGTTATGATGGCTTGGGAAGTGTTGTTTATGTACGGTGTTATAGCATTGATACTGTTTACAATGCGGAATAGAAGCGATAAATTTCTGCTTTACTTGGGTGTGTTTTTAGCTTTGTTTGGAATGCCAATAGTTGAAGGAATTAGTGAGGCTTTAGGATTGTGGGAGTATTTTAATCCCGATGAGGTGTACGAAACTAGGCTTTCGCTACGACAGGCCGATGCAAAAGGAGGATACGCTGCTCTATTTCAATTTTTTTGGAACAACAATTACTATGAGACCTTTTTAACGGGTAGTACGCTCAGCTACATTGTTTATGCGCTTGGCCGATTTATGATAGGAACTTATGTAGGCAGAAAAGGTTGGATTCAAAACTCTGCTAACTATTTGGCAGAATTCAGGAAGGTGTTAATATTTGTAATGCCCGTTGGTGTGGCTGTTAGTTGGTGGGCAAGCGGTACACAGAACGAATATTATTTTGGATACTTAGAAGATGAATTAATGTTGGGACTTTCTTATTTAGGAGATGCTTTTGCCATTCTTTTTATGGCAGCAGGATATATTAGCTTGGTTGTGCTGGGCATGAATAATTCGTTTTTTGCAAAACTGTTAAATCTATTTGCGCCTGTTGGAAAAATGGCATTAACCAATTACGTTATTATGTGCCAAAGTGTAAACTTCGTTTATTTAAGCTTTGGGCCTGGGTTAGGATTGGCAGGTAAAATTGGAACCGCTCAAATTTTTGGAATAGCTGTATTGGTTTTTTTAACACTTACTGTTACGAGTAATATTTGGCTAAAGTACTTTCGTTTTGGCCCGCTAGAATGGGGATGGAGGGCATTAACCTATCAAGAGTTTCCCGCTATGCGAAGGGATTAAAATACATGCTTAGTTCTACATCAAACTTCCAAAATTTAGATACGTTTTTAGACCATTTTGTTGACGTCAACAAAATGGTTTAATGTGCTGGTTTTGAGCCTTTGTTTTAGTAGGTAAAGAAGTAGAATGTTTTAGGCTATATATAGCTATTTATTTTAAAGAGAAATTTATGGGTATTTTAAAGCTAACTTTTACAGGGAAATTATGGACTCTTCCTGGCTTCCAATTAGGCATTGATTTGACAACCTTAACCGCTTCGATATCTACTATTTCATGAACAGAATTCACCACTTCAACATTATCTATAGAGCCATCTTTGTTTATAACAAAAGCAACAATAACTTTACCTTGGATGCCTTTTCGTTTGGCTTCTTCTGGGAATACACAGTGCTCAACTAAATATGCTTTCAAGGAATCTATACCTGCAGGAAATGTTGGTAAAACCAAATTTTTTAATTCTGTTTCTAAAGGTTTTCCTTCTTCACTCCAATGATGCATTTCTATTAAACTGTCTTTTAAATACTTTTCTTGACTTGCCATTTGCTCATTCTCGAAATAGTATTTCCATACACCTTCTTGTTCACCAATTGGAGAATAGGTTCCTTTGCTGTACAAAACAGCTTCTAAATGGATGGATTCCCTATCTTCATACCATCACATCAGATAATGGTAATGAGTTTTCAGAACACGAACTAGTCGCCAAAACACTCTATATTGATTATTGTTTTGCTCATCCATATCATTCTTGGGAAAGAGGGGCTAATGAAAATTTAAATGAGCTAATTAGGCAGTATTTCAGGAAAGGTTCAGACTTTACCAGCATTAATGAACAAAGGATTAAAGAGATATAATTGAAGCTAAATAATAGGCCTAGAAAAAGGTTTGGATATGAAACACCTACATTTGTAATGAATCAATTATTATTTAACCCAGAAGTTGCATTTATGAGTTGAATTCAGCAAGCAATAAAGCAATTGAAAATGGGATAAGTCTAATAAATTGTTTTCTCATTTGGATATTTATATGTTGCAACGCCAGTTCGTCTAACAACCTCCAAATTACTCAAAAAACATGGAGCTAATAGAAGCGATTTAAGCATGGCTTCCCCTGTCTTGTAAGTATCGTTAGTGGACAAAGTAAAATAACGACGATGTACCAACTTTAATCAAAATAAAAGTTGGCACATTTAGATTTCTGCAGTGAAGTGCGACAGAGACAAATTCACATATTTAGCTACTCACCTCCCAAAGTTAAGCGACTAAATACAAGAATGAATTGTTTAGTAAAGTATCAATTTTTTGTATCCAGAACCTGCTTTATTCGTAACGCTAATAAAATAAGTTCCTTTACTTAAGCTGGATACGTTAAACTGGTAATTATTTAGCTCATCTTTCGAATTAAAATAATACGTTTTAACCCCTACTCCGTTGATGGTGTAGATAGAAACTCTTGATTCACCTTCAATATTCTCAATCTTTATTCGGAATTGATCTTGTACTGGGTTTGGATAAACGGAAACACCATAAGAAACTGTATTGTCAACAATATCAACTGCTACGTCCTGATATAATAATGGCGCATGACCGTAATTCACAACATGAGCATCTACACTGTACCAAGCTTTATAATCATCATTACAATTTTTGCAAGTAACACCACTTACACAATTGGGGTTTTTAGGGTGACAATAATCGGTGTAAGTAGGGTCAAATCGATACTCTAATTCAACAGTTCCAGATTGTGTATATGGGGTTAACTTATAGTTATTTGGGGGTGAAATAGCACCGGGGCACCAGCCTGCTCTACTAAACTTCCATTTGCCCGCTTGTGGACTACATTTATCAGGATTTGGGTCGCAACGATTCCAAAGGTTTTGGGTGAAAGCTTTTGTTCCATCGATAAAAATGAAATGATTAGCACGGTAAAATTCGGCTGCGTGTTGAGAATTATTTCCGCCCCAGCCATGACCAGTTGTAGAAAGTTTTAATTTCGATTTTTGTGTATTGATGGGGAAAGTGTAATCAATCTTTTCCACCGGTTGCTTATTTTTTGGGGTCCCAAAATCATAAGCAGCATCCCAAATTTCATCAACCATCGAATAATTGTATTTAGGAGATCCTTTATCAAAGTCGAAATCTAAAGATACTAACCAGCCCCCATCTCCCCAGGTATCTATAAATACTCTAAATTCGAACTCTCCTTGTAATAGCGAAGCGTAATCAGTAAGGGCAATGCTATGGTTACAAGCAACTCCATAGGGAGTGATGTATCTAATTATTTGAATCCAGTTCCCATTGGGTGCTTTTATATCTATATAAGCCAATCGATCCCAACGATCACAACCAAAAGCTGTTGCCGGACATTCAATGGTTAAATTAGCAATAATATTATTATATGCACCCACATGTTGTGGCATTGAATAGGTTCCATAATACTTTCTGCTATTTGTTCCTCCAAGGGTGATATTAATAGAATCTAAGGTCGTAACGTTCTGAGTGCTAGTCGTATTTGTTACCGTTACTTTTCTGGTTAGCTTTTCAGAAGAATTACCGTTAGACGAATACGCTGTTATATCAATGGTATGTGATCCATAAGACGATGGAGTCCACAAAAAGTAAAAGTAACCACTATTGTGAAATTGAGCTTCATACGACAGACCATCAATTTCAACCGTCATAGAAACGATACTTAATAAATTTGGGTACTCAATAGTGCCATTCATATAAATAGGATAAGCCATTAATGAGGGCATCTCAATAGGGAAATTATCAGTTAACCGCGTGGTAACAACTGGCTCATAGTCTGACAATTCCCAAACTTTAAAACTTCGCGTAGTAGAGATCGAGTAATAATCTGTATTACCTGCTTGCTTTGCTTGAATTTTCACCTTACCAGTTCCCGTTAAGGTTACTACGCCATTAGCAACACTTGCAGGGCCAGATACTACATTGTAAGTTATTGGTAATCCAGAAGAGGCAACAGCTGTTAAGGTGAAGGTGTCCTTTATAGTGTATTTATCAGGGATGCCAAATGTAATGAATTGATTTGCTTGTCCAGTAGCTGCTTTGGTACTTTCATAAATAACAATTTCTGATGTATGGATATTGTTGTTTAACGGTGTTCCATCCTCAAAAACAATTTTTGCATAACGCGCAGTTATGGCCTTAAAAAAGAATTCTTTTTTCCCTAAGTCATCATTGCTATTCCATCTCATTAATCCAAATTTCACTAGAGAGCCCCAATCAGTACCGTTGGTGCTTAAATAAAATTTGTAGTTGAGCGGTTTGTTGTTGTTGCTTGTAGTTTCAGGTAAAATGCTAAATCCATCTATGTCATAGTTTTTACCTAAATCGATCTCTACATATGCTGGAATCTTAGGGTTGCCTCCCAAAGCCCAATATGTGGTAGTATCGCCATCTATTGCGTTACTGGCCCAATTTGGAGATTGACTATTACTAACATTGTGAATTTTATAGTTTGATTGAGCGATTGGGTTACTTTCGGAAAAAACGTTTACACATGCTACGATTAGACCTATTAATGTTAGTATGATTTTTTTCATATAATTAGTTTTAAAGTAAAGTTCTAGGTAGAACAGTATTTGATTTAAAGAACTCGAAAAGATGAACTACTCGGTGTGATAATAGCACTAGGAAACCACTGTTTACCAGTTGTATTGCTATTTCGGATTTTATCCAAATATGAATTACAGTTAAAATTGCAGATATATCGATCTTTTCATTAGACTCGTTTTTTTTATAAAGAATACTTATGTTTAAAATCAAACGTGCTGAACCAAATTGGTGAATGTAAATTTTATTAAAGTAAAAATATGCTTTTATTTATATAAAGACCTCTATAAACAGATAAATGCAACTTTAACACGGTAGTTTACGTACAGCTACGTATTGCTAATGGAGAGAAGCATCAATTATTAGATTTAGGTTTTAATAGAAAAAGAGTCCTCTGCTTTAAGCAGGGCAAACTCATACTTTAATTTTAAGCAACTTCAATAAGTATTTATTGTCCCATCCCGCTTTTAGTCTTTTTCCTCTAACTCCTTGCTTCTCTGACTTTTCATTTTTCAATAGGTTTAGAGCAATTTTTAGTAACACGGAATAGTTTTGTGCGGCATTTTGATTTCTTTTCCTAGATGCATCTTCAGAAAAGGCAACATCAAGGGTCCATTGTAATTTATCTTCAACAGCCCAATTAGAACGTACAGAGGTTTGAAATATACTTGCATCATTCTTTAAGTTTGAAATGTAATAACGTGTTGACTTTTCTGTTTTTCTGTTACTGTTTTTAAACTCCCTAACACTTTGAATTCTAATTATACTGGTTAGATTTTTCCATACGTTTATAGTTGGTATAAACTGAAAGGCTGTAACAACGCTACAAATTCGAGTTTCAATCCTATCTCTTTGCTGGTTCTCACAATGGAGCTAAAAGTGCGGCCATATTCTATTCCTTTTTTGGAACATGTAAAAAGAACGATGTTAATCCTTACCTATGGCTCAAAAAAGTACTTGACATCATACCCGAGCACAAAGTGAACAAATTAGAGGAGTTGCTACCGCAAAACCTTAAACTGGAATAAATCTACAATTGTAAATTTAAAAGAGATTCCTATATGTAGTTGGTAGGATGCTTACGTAGTTGTCACTTTAACTAAAGACTTTAACCCCTTCCATAAATGCACATCATCAATAAATTGAATGTTTTCTTGTACCGATACTTCCCAGTTGGTTATTCTTCCATGTCCTTTTTCTATATAAGAATGCGTATCCAGTTTT
>JABSPQ010000294.1 GCA_013214205.1 Flavobacteriales bacterium | reverse complement strand
GTTAATAATGGTGACATTCTCTTAACTAACCCTCCACTCAAATGTAGCAAGTCCAAATTACTACGATCTATAAAAAAAGATGGAAAGTAGAAGAATATCATAAGTCGATCAAATCCAATACGTGCTTTGCAAAATCACCATCTAAGAACCACCACTACACAAAAAAGCCATTTTATAGCTTCTATCGGAGCTTTCAATCGGTTTGAATTGATTTAAATGAGGAAGGATAAAAATCATTTTTGCCTAAAACGCTAGATAAATATTATGGCAATGAAAAAGCAACAACCGAAGTACAACAGTTATTAACACCCAATTTAGCAAAAGTGGCTTAACGATGCGTAACATGAGTTAGTTATTATTTGTTTTTTACGTTTCCAGAACCGGAAATCTTAATGTTTTTTTCTGTTGGGTTTCCTTTGTAATTAATATTGCCCGACCCACTAACTTTTGCAGATAGTTTTGTATTCGCAACTACTTTTGCATTGCCCGAACCAGAAATGGATACAGAAGTACTTTCCGCATCTAATTCGTAACTGTTTACATTGCCACTTCCAGATATTTTTACAGATAGGTTGTTGGTATTACCAGATAATTTAGCATTTCCAGATCCCGATATTTTCACGTTAACATCATCGGCTTGCACATCTAAAACCACACCTCCTGATCCGCTAACTTGTACATCCACACTGCTAGCGTTACCTGCTAAATTTACTCTTCCAGAACCTCCAACACTAGCTTCAAAATTGTCACAATTTATAGGATCTTTTGAATCAACATCTCCAGAACCGCCCACGCTTACTTTCGAAATACTGTTGAAAGGAACAGTTACATGAATTCCGTTTTGAGTAGAAATGTTATGACTTCCCTAAGTATAGCCAACAATTAATGTATTGCCTTCAACCTTAATCTCTACAATGTCTTGTAAATTATCGTCGGTTTTAACTAGGATGTTTCCTTCGGTTCCTTTTTCCAGATGAACGTTCATCGATCCTTTTACAACAATCTCATCGTATTCGCCTGTTGATCTTTCGGTGGTAGTAATATTTCCACTTCCTGTTACTCGTTCTATAGTAATACACGATTGAAAAATGAAAAACATTATTCCCATTGTTGTTAAAACAAGGGGAGTGGTAAGGTATTTAGCTTGCATAGTATTATTGTTTAGGGTGTGACGGATTAGATATTCAATTAGTTACAGGTGGATAAAATAATAAAAATGATGTAAGCATGTTAACGAAAATTGAATTTTAGTTTGGCTTTCCAATTTTAAAAGTCATACTGCTAAGCGGTAACTTATTCATAAATTTGAGGCAATTAATAGAGTACCATGATTAAGTTGAAAAGTATAATTCTTGCCATTGCAGCTATTGCTTTGTTGCTGTTTGCTGCTTGCAAAAAGGAAGATGTTGCAGATTACAATGCCGACTTTGTTGGAGAATGGCACTCCGATACTGTATTTGATATAAATACAGGTATGGATGTTATCTCATATCTTTTAATAGACGGCGACGATAGTGAATATGGTTACTATTGCCCAGTAAATTGTTCGTGGTGTAGGTGCACCAACACAGCGCAGGGAAAAGCAAAAGTTAACAAAGATGGAACGAAGTTAATTATTGGAGGCGCATCCAATTCTGCTACGCTAAGCATCGACAAAGAGCCAACACAAGACGCCAATGGGCAATGGACTTGTAAGCTAGAGAACTTTGTTTTATACAAACAATAGAAAGTGTCGCAATTTTTGTTTTGCAAGTTTACTATTGGCCGTTGAGATGGGTTAGCCTCAAATATATTATTGTTTGATTATTTTTTGAGAATAATATACATCATTGGCTTGAACTGTGATAAAGTAAATACCATTCTGAAATCTTGAAAGATCGATAATGCCATTTGAGGGTAAATTCTGTTCTGTAACTAAGATACTTCCCAATATATTTGTAATTCTAAATTGGTCTATGTCACCAATGCTAATATTAATTTTCAAAAAGTTGTTTGTAGGGTTAGGGTAAGCCAACATTTCATTCTCAATTACGTTCATTTTTTTTATGTTTGTAAGCGAAGGTGAAGGTGCTGAGTTCTCAAACACACCCATGTCAACAATTGTATCATTGTCCAAATTCCCATCCCAAACTCTAATATTACCAGCAAAGTCGAATGTATTGTAAATGGAATCTGTTATTCCTGCATCTACACAAGGACTTTCATTAGAAAGGTTAAAATCAAAGTTATGGTCATCAACAAACAATGGATCTTGCTCAATATTGTGAAATGCATCACAATCAGTTCCGTTGTTATTGGTAGTTACAATTTCTCCAACGTTAGCTGGCGGGCTATTATAACTACCAGCAGAGTTACCATATACGTTGTTGTATCCAAAGTAATGTGCACCATATATGAAATGCGCACCGTAACCTGTGTTGTTAGAAATAATGCAATTTACTATAGTTGGCATTCTCGTATTACCGGTTAAAGTTCCAGCAAGCACGTTGCTCGTATTTGATGTGAAAACACAATTTGTTATAAAAGGATATCTTTTATGACCATAGAACCATAAAGAGAAATACATCCCAGATCCAGAATTAGCTGTATTGTTATCAATAATGCAATTAGAAATGGTTGGCCTTGCAGGATATGGAGGAGAATCCCAACCTTCTGTTGAAAGACCTAGGTATATTCCTCCTCCTTTCTCAGCTGTGTTGTTACAAATTCTAGAATTTGTAATGAAACAGACAATCGAACTCGCTGAAATCTGAATTCCACCACCATTAATTCCTGAATTATTAGTAATTAATGAATGATCAATATATGAATCTGTACTTAAATGAATTCCAGTTGTGGAAGAGCCTTCAATTTTAACATAAGTTAATTCAGTTTTACCACTACTAGCATATATACCTGCCCATTTGGTTGATTCGGAAATACTTTTAAAAGTAATTGTATCAGATTCTGTTCCTATCGCCTTTATATTTCCAGCAATCCAGAAGAGAACATCTTCGTTAAAAAGAAAACTCACACCTGGTTCCAGTGTTAATGTTTCACCATAAGGAATAAAAATATCTCCTGTTACTTTGTAAATTCCCGAAACATAAGTCCCCGAAATGTCACCAGAGACACCTTTGCTTTCAAGAGTAATTTCTAATAACTCTTGCGCTGAATATAAACCTTCACTTGGTACAGCCTTGCTTATAAAGCCCGATTTATCATAGGTGATATCATATATTCCCTCTTCTACATCTTCTGAGAAAAATCCAGCAATGTCTGATGTTAATGTGTAAATAAGGGTTGATGGTGCGGTTCTTTCAAGAGTTATTGTTACTCCCGAAAAATCTGTTTCGTTTTCCAATAAAACAGTTCCTTCAATTAGATATGTTGCAGACCAAGATAAAAGTGGTGCTATGATTAAAAATAAAAAGAGTGATATGGCTTTCATGGTCTAAGTTCAGTTTAAAATATATTATACAATTTAGGTAAATAACTTTTGGTTCTAGGTCTTTTCGATAACGTTTACATTCGCGCATATGAGGAAGGCAATATAAAATGCAACTTTAGTGATTCATTAAGTTCAACGACCGTCTAATTAATAATCAAAATACCGTCCTTTCATCTTTCTCTAAAATCTATCAAAACCCTTATGTACAGGAGTAATATTAATTGTTAATTTTGATAAAAACCTAACCACAATGCAAAAGCTTATTCTCAGTATTACATTAGTAATCTTCAATTTCTTTTTAATTAGTACATCCACATTTAGTCAAGATGATAATCTGTATAAAAACGAAAAGGCAACAATAGAAGACCGTGTTGCCAACTTACTATCACAAATGACACTTGAAGAGAAAGTATCTCAAATGCGTATGTTTCATCGCAATCAGGGTATTGAGATCTCTGAGAAAGGGAAAATGGAACTCTCGGATAATGTAAAGGAAAGATTGGTCAACGGGATAGGTGGAATAAAAAACCCAGGCGATGAGTACTCGCCAGAGCAATCTGCTGAACTCAACAATCAATTACAGAAATACATTATAGAACATAGCCGCTTAGGCATCCCAGCTTTTTTTGTTACCGAGTCGTACAATGGCGTGGATGCAACAGGATGTACCAGCTTCGGCCGGCCCATCTCCTTATCATCGTCGTGGAACAAGGCGTTGGTAAAAGAAGTGTATGATGCAATAGGGCGTGAAGCACGATTACGTGGCTTACATTTAACGCATTCGCCTGTGGCAGACATTGCACGCGATCCTCGATTTGGACGTATGAGCGAAGGCTTTGGAGAAGACACCCACCTTACTACCGAAATGATTGTTAGCGCCGTATCTGGCATGCAAGGTGATTTCGACGGATTAAGACACACACACATTGGAGCCGTAACAAAACACTTTGCAGGCTACGCGCAGGTTGCAGGCGGAACTAACTTTGCCTCTATAGAGATTTCACCACGAACTTTAATCGATGAGATTTTCCCACCTTTTAAAGCAGCCATTCAGCGAGCTAAATCGTTGGGCATAATGGCTTCGCACGGCGATATTAATGGAATAGCAAGCCACGCTAATCCATGGTTGCTTACAGAAGTATTACGGAACCAATGGGGATTTAAAGGATATACAGTTTCGGATGCCAACGACATTGCCCGCCTTTATTCTTTTATGAAAGTTGCCGAAACGCCAGAAGATGCGGTAATGCTTGGATTAACAGCTGGTATGGATGTGGATTTATATTCTGATGAAGCGTATGCATTGTTACCCGAAATGGCGAAAAGCAATCCTGAGATTGAAGCCCTTGTTGATAGAGCTACCAGACGGGTATTGCGAACAAAGTTTATACTTGGTTTGTTTGATAATCCGTACCAAAAACCTGAAGAAGCAAAACAAAATACACGGAACGAAGCGGCTATTGAATTAGCGCACAAGGCTGATTTAGAATCGATTATCCTTTTGAAAAACGACAATAAAACGTTGCCACTAACTAAGGGCACTAAGCAGACAATTGCTTTGGTTGGCCCCATTTTAGACGAAGAAACTTTAGCTCAATTTAAAAATATAGCTGGCGACAATTACAACTTTGTTGTAGAAAAAGGATTTGATTTAACAGATGGAAATCGAAGTGTTCCTCAAGTAACTGCTATCGAATTGATGGTGGATGGCATTCAAAAAATTGGTAGTAAAACTCAAAACGCCGATATAATCGTTGTATTTCTGGGAGGTGATAAATTTACATCGAAGGAGGCTTTCTTCGGGAGTGCCTTGGGCGATAGAAAGAGTATTGATCCTGTTGGATTGCAGGATCAACTACTATTAAAGCTAAAGCAAACCGGCAAACCTGTAGTAGTGGTGTTAAAACACCGAAGAACGCTTTCTATTAACGCTTTTGCCGAGCATGCAGATGCCATTTTGGACTGTTGGGAGTTGAGCGAATTTGGCGATAAGGCTGTTGCGAAAATGATTTTCGGACAGGCCACGCCTTCTGGTAAGTTGCCAGTAACAGTACCTCGTTCTATTGGGCAGATTCCTTTCCATTACAGTCAAAAAGAGATCAATTACAAAAAAGGATACTTGTTTACAGAAAACACGCCATTGTATGCTTTTGGGTATGGCTTAAGCTATACATCTTTTGAATATTCTAATCTGCAATTGTCGGACACTTTAACTGCCGTTGATAAATCCATTACTGCCAGTATCCAAATTGAAAACACAGGACAAACAAGCGGGAGCGAGGTCGTTCAACTTTATATAAAAGACGTGGTAGGCTCTGTAGTAAGACCAAATATGTTGCTAAAAGGGTTTGAAAAAGTAAGCCTTAAACCGGGAGAGACTAAAACAATATCGTTAGTTATTACGCCCCAAATGCTCGCTTTTACTGGTCTTGATATGAAAGAAGTTGTAGAAACAGGGGCGTATGTTGTTATGATGGGCGGTTCATCAAATAAGCTTACTCAAAAAGGCTTCAAACTAGTGAAGTAGTTCGCTAATAAAAAATTTCGCCTTTGCAAGTACAAAACTGTAGTCAGGATTTCTCTCAAACAGACAATGATTTATATTTGCATTATGAATACAGATAACATTAAGTTTCATTACAACTTATACAAAGCAAAGGGTGAAACATTAAACATCATTGATGTGGAGCAATGGGCAGGAGGTATGCTCAAATTATTAGTTCCTGAGTTGAATCAAGATACCTATGCCGATCAACAATCTTTCGAAAAGCATGTAGCAGGTTTATCCTCCCAATTAAAGAAATTCTTAAGCGTAATTAATGTAGAAGGCATAGATGAGATAACAGATCGTTTCTTTAACTCATTACAAGATGTATCGGATAAACTGGAAAAGGATTTTATGGCATTTTATGAGGGGGATCCTGCGGCCAAAAGCTTAATGGTGGTAAAACTGACATACCCAGGAGTTATAGCCATTGTTATGCATCGAGTTGCAAATGTTTTATATGCTTTAAATGTCGCCATTATCCCAAGAGTACTATCGGAATACGCTCATTCAAAAACAGGAATAGACATCCATCCAGGAGCAACAATTGGAGATTCATTTTGTATAGATCACGGCACAGGTATCGTTATTGGCGAAACCACAGAAATAGGAAAGCATGTTAAGATTTACCAAGGTGTTACTTTAGGTGCTTTGAGTGTAAAAAAGGAGGATGCCAAGGCAAAAAGACATCCAACAATAGAAGATAATGTGGTAATATATGCAGGTGCAACTATATTGGGAGGTAAAACTGTTATTGGCGAAAGCTCTATTGTAGGAGGAAATGTATGGGTTACCGAAAGTGTTTCTAAAAATTCTAAGATTTACTATAAATAATTTAACCGCTTTATGAGTTTAGAAAGTTTAATAGGCAATACACCGCTGTTAGAATTAACCAATTGGAACGTTAATAAAAGGGTGAAGCTTTTTGCCAAGTTAGAAGGCCAAAACCCTGGTGGCAGTGTTAAAGATAGAGCTGCTTTAGGAATGATTACTGGTGCACTTGAAAGAGGTGAGGTTAAAAAGGGAGATACCTTGATAGAGGCAACCAGCGGTAATACTGGTATTGCACTGGCTATGATTGCAAACCTAAAAGGCTTAAACATGATATTGGTTATGCCGGATAATTCTACAGCAGAGCGAATTCAAACCATGAGAGCTTATGGAGCCGAGGTGATATTAACACCAGCTAAAGGTACAATAGAGTATTCGAGAGAATATGCTGAAGAATCGGCAGCTAAAAATGGATACCATATACTAAACCAGTTTGCTAATGATGATAATTGGGGCATGCACTACCGTACTACTGGCCCCGAAATTTATAAGGATACAAATGGCCAAATAACACATTTTGTATCTGCTATGGGAACTACAGGAACAATTATGGGTGTTTCTCGATTTTTAAAGGAACAAAACAACGACATTAAAATTGTTGGTACGCAACCAAAGGATGGTGATTCTATTCCCGGAATTAGAAGGTGGTCGAAAGAGTTTTTGCCTAAAATATACGACCCAAACAGAGTGGATAGAATAATTGATGTTTCGCAAAGCGATTCCACTATAAACACACACGAACTAGCACGAAAAGAAGGTGTACTAGCCGGCATGAGTTCTGGAGGAGCATACACAGCAGCAAAACAAATTGTTAGCGAATTGGATGAAGGCGTTGTCGTTTTTATTGTTTGCGATATAGGCGACAGGTATTTAAGCAGTGGCTTGTTTGAGTAAGAATTAGATTTAGAAGGATTTTGATGTTCTCGATACAGTTTTTTGAAGAAAAAAATCACTCGAACTGACATTGATTTAAAAGCTTTTTATCTAAACAATCTGTCCCAACAAAAATGTCAGTTCGAGTGGCGACTTGAAAAGTCGTTGTATCTAGAACACACCGTTTTTACGAAATGCTTAATTGCACCAAGAACTACCACTACGTTTTATTTGAAGCGAATCGCTGTTATAGGAAGCACTTTTCATTCAATATTTGCCATCAGCACCATTAAATTCTCAAAGTGCTTTTTCATGGCAGAGGCCGAACAGGTGTGGTTGTTAGAAATAATAGCGAAGGCGAGCATTTCTCCAGACTTAGTGGTTACATAACCCGAATAGCTTTTTACCCTTGTCATGGTACCACTTTTTGCATGCACGTTACCTTCTGCCAACGTTCCTTTACACATGTTTCGCAGAGTTCCTGTTTCACCAGCAGAGGGCAAAGAGTTGTAAAACATGTCGAATGTTTTTTTCTTAGCTGTCGATTTTAACATATCTACCATAAAATCAGTACTCACCGCATCAAATCGAGAAAGGCCACTGCCATCGAATTGATTTAAGCCATTGATGTTAATTTCCTCCTGGACCCAATGAGACTTTATTACATCAAAACCATTTTGGTTAGAACCATAATTTGAAATCTTATAACCAATTTGTTTTAAAATTGATTCTGCGAAAAAATTGTTCGAATGTAAGTTGGTTATGTTTATGATGTCTATTAAAGCAGGAGAGTAGTTGGTGTAAAATGTAACAGGCACTAAGTAGTTCATTATGCTGAAACTCTCTACCCGTTTAACCGGTTCCATTCTTTGTCTTCTTTTAGTAGAAGGTGGATTTAAGATCACCATTCCTTTTTTTCGTAGAAATCGATCGAAGGAGTAAGCACACAAAAAAGGAGGATCAGGAACCTGGCATTCTAATCCAAATTTGGATGAGTCGCTTGAAACTTGGCCATAAACATAACATTTCGACATATATGGTGAGCTAGAAATCCAAATAGCAGGAGGAGTGTCTTTATCGCCAACCTTTAGATTGTTCACCAATTCAAATTCAGGAATGTCCGTGTTCGGTTTAAAGAAGACAGTATCCTTACTGGCGTTAACAACAAATGTAAAAACGTTTTCTTTAAACGATAATCCAGATGCACCTGCGCAATACCCACTTTGCATGTCCTCCCATGCCCAGCTATTAGGAATCATATCGAATTCAAAATCTTCCCCATTACCTATAATGCTTCCTTTAATTGTATCAATGCCCAGTTTTTTTATTGCGGTGTACCATCTCTCCATAACACTGTCTGGGCGGGTACTGTTAAATGTTTTGGAACCCAAAGTAGGGTCGCCACCACCTTTGATGTGTATGTTACCGGTATATGTGCGATGGGCAGAATCTAAAATTCCATGATACTGAAGTTCCGTTTTAAATCGGTAGTAGGGTTTTAATATATCCAATGCCGCACTTGTTGTTACGGCTTTCATAATGGACGCCGGAACCAAACTTTTCCCTCCTTCGTGGTTGGCATACACTGTATCTTTATTAACAGGCGAGAGGGTAAACCCCCAAGAGGCATGTTTCATTTCAGGTGCTTTTTCTAAAGCTGCCAGATATTCATTTATGGATGCTAATGCCGATTGGTTAGTACTAACAATAATATTAATTGAAGTATCTGCTATTGCCTCCTCGACTGCATCTGTTACGATCTGCTTCTCTACATTGTCGAAGCCATTCCAAGTTATAAGCCCATTTAGTAAGGTGGCAAATGCAATAAGTAAAACCCAGAAGACTCTCGATTTTAAAATGTTGTTTTTATTCATTATTGTTTGGATTCAATAAAATAAAATTACAAAACGATAAAGTCCACTTTAGTAATAAATTAGAATGTTATGAACCGTACAATATTCTAAATCGCAAGTAATCTTCTATTAGTCAAACTTGTTGATGGCATGTTAAACCCAATAATTCCTTACCAGTTTTTTGTTGCCATTTAGCAACTGCATAAAACACAAGAATTATAATAACAGAGATTACCAGTTTTACAATAAGCCTAGCGTAGTCGGGTAGGCCATTTTCTATAGTACTCCTCATTAAACCTCCTAGCTCATGGTTTCCAGATAGAAAAAACCCAACGAAGTTTACACCATTGTGCATGCCAGTAACAAGCCAAATTGATCTCCAATGATCGAATGCCACACAAAATAGAATTGCAGTTATCGTTCTTGAAAAAAATGCCCCCCAATTAAACGGTTCTAAAAGAAAATGTACAGCAGAGAATAAGATCGAAACAAATACTATTATATAGATTCTACTGATTTTTAGATCATCAAATTGAAATAAAGGAAATGCTCTAAAAACAAGTTCTTCTATTATGGAATTGATTGTAAGCATGTATGTCATAGCAAACAAAAACCAACCAGCAAGTTTAATAAAAGGAACATCATCAGGAATACTCCAAGCCAAGTTAACTTCTGCACCCAATAAATGATATATAGCATACATGGATGCGCTCGATGTAATTCCTATTGCCGTTCCTATTAATATCGGCAATAATATGGGGCCTTTAAATCCAAGTGATAAAAGGGGTTTCTTATAAATGAACTTCATTACCCCCCACACAATTAAAAACTGTGTTAGTGCAAAGAGTGTAAACATGGTTACCATTAAAGGAGAAATCTTTGCTGTTATACCATGAAACTCGGAGGTATTCATGCCAAGTAATTCGGCAATTTTAATTAGGACTACTGCTGATAAAAAGGAGGCAACTATAACGCCTGTTACAATTAATAATCTTTTGATAATGGATAGGTTGGTTTGTTCTGCAATTTTCATTTTGTGATTCTGTTTTGATTTAAGTCCAAAACTAGATGAGTAGGCAAGCATAGTAGTTCGACTATAGTAAAGTCGAACCCTTTTTATTGTAAAACCGGAAATAAACGGACTTAGTTACTTACTATATAATTCCTGTAAGCAGTAGGGGTTTGGTTGGTTTGCTTCTTAAAAGCAGTATGAAAAGATGATTTAGAATTGAATCCAACATCGTACATAACCTGCTGTGTTGTTAAATCGTTATTGCGGAGTAATTCAGTAGCTTTTACAACTCTATACTCGTTTACAAAGTCGAAAAAGTGCTTGCCTAAGTACGAATTTATTAAGGATGAAACCTCTTTTATTGGCAGTTCTACTTTGTCTGCTAAACTTTTAATGCTGAGAGCAGGGTCGAGAAATAATTCCTTTTCCAGCATCTCCCTTTTTATTCCTTCTAGTTTTTCTGCCAATTCTGGATTGTCGGTAGCAATTGAAATTGATTTGACTTTTTTCTTAGATTCAACTTCCTTAATTGGTTTTAAATCGAGTTGAATTCCACGGAACAATTCGGGGTAATGCAATGCTTTCAGAACAATCCAACAAGAAAACCCTAGCATGGAAAGCATCATTGCTATTCGCGTCCATTCGAATATATCAGCACTTCCACCGAATTCACGATAAGTAATTTTTAAGATTACAAGCCCTAACTGTACTGCAATTATCACATTTAAAGTAAGCAACCATTTGTGACTGTATTGGCCTATTTTCGAGTAGTTTTCTAAAAGAATTGTCTTAAACCTTTTAAGAATTACGAAAGTAGCAACTATGTAAAACATCATTTGCGAGCAAAAGATGAAGATCATTGCAACAGCCTCGGGATGTTCTATGAAGTTTTTCCTAAATATTGCCTGTTCGGGCGCTGCTGCAAAATAGAATCGATATGAAAACAATAATCCAATAACGCCGATGGGAACGAGATGGAGTAGGTGCTTCGGTTGAAGCTTAAAGTTTTCGTACACTTTAGATAGGATAAAGAGAAAAAGCAACGGTAGTGATACCGGTGCTAAATTCTCTCTAATCATTTCGAAAAGGGGAGAAGTATCGATAAATCGGCCATATAAAAATGGACCGGTATTAAAAGGCACCACAATAAAGTAGGCCGCCATTATGTAATTGGAAGTTTTGTTATTGCTTTTAGCGGTAAGCAGAAATACCGCCATTAAGTAGCAAGCAAAGGTATAGAGGCCAGTTACGGCTGTTAAAATCGACATGTTAGTAGCAATATCGTGTAAACGAAATGTACTCTGTACCCATCAATAAATGAGGTATGCTTTTCTAACTGTTTCAATAATTTCCCAAACTCCCTTGCTGTTCCTGTCGAAGTATACTACATCACCAGCTTTAATTTCAATTGGCTCACCAATTTCGGGTGTAAAGATTGCGTGCCCTTTTAAAAATGTACTGATCTCAGCAAACATTATTGTTCGAGGCCAAGTACCAGGGGTACATTCCCAAATTCCAGATCCAGTTCCATCTTCATTGCAAGTCATTTCTATTCCGCTTTTTTGCGACACCAGTTCAGAGATTGAATTTTCTGCAGATCCCCAGTCCTCCAGTTCTTCACTTGGTATTGATCCAGCTTCTTTCAGTTGTATAATTGCCATTGTAGTTAATTTGTGTTAGGCTGTGAATTTAATGAAATAATAAAAGGTTGACAGTTCAAACAACAGTTTAAATCAATCTGTGTTTATTGAGCCAAACGCTTCACCTCTTTCCATAATTTTATAAAATTTCCACCGCATATTTTTTCAATGGAAACTTCGTCGTACCCACGATTAATTAATTCACCGATTAGATTAGGGAATTTAGAAACGTCTTCGAGGCCAACAGGAGTAGTTGGGCCTACACCATCGAAATCGGAACCGAGGCCAACGTGGTTTATTCCAACAAGGTTTACAACGTGGTCTATGTGATCGACAACTTCCGACATGTTCGCGTTTTTTAAATTGTATTGCGAAACCATTTCTGCCCTGTAATCTGCCGCCTCTTGAGAGTCAGCATCTATGTTGTTTTCTTTTATATATACTTTTTGTTTGTTCCAAGCTTCTTGGTAATCTCTACTGAAAGCTCCGTTGATAAACCCAGACCCAAAAGTGATTTGAATTACACCATCTTTAGCAGCGAGTGCCTCAATCATTTCGTCGCTCATATTTCTAAGAAAGCCTGGCGTTATGGCTCTACACGAGGAATGCGTTGCCACAATAGGAGAGGTGCTTAATTCTAAAACTTGCCAAAAAGCGTCGTCGGAAACGTGAGAGATGTCTACCATCATTCCAATTTTATTCATTTCTGGAATCAATTCTTTTCCAAAGGGGCTTAAACCTTTCCATTTGCGCGTGGTTGCATAAGATGAGTCGCAAATGTTGTTGTCTTCAGCGTGAGTTAAGGTAATGTACCTAACTCCTCGTTTAAAAAAATGGATCAGGTTGTCTATCGATTCTTCCAGCCCAGCACCATTTTCGAGCGCTTTGGGTAAATACACAATTTCTTGATATAAATCATCTACATCTGGCTCTGGTAGATGAGCAAATTTGTCGGGATTAGATTTAACGATGTTGTCAATAATGTCGCAAAGTTCATCGGCCAATTGTTTTTCTTTTCCGGAACCTTCTAGAGAAGGTGGAATAAACACAGCCATAAACGCTGCATTTAAGCATCCTGTTTGTGCACGGTAATAGTCGAAATCTCCACTGGTGGTGGGTTGCGATACATCTTCTTGCGTTCTGTAAACTCTGTAAGGTACATCGATGTGTGTATCGATGATGTTTATTCTTTTTGCTAATTCTAATCCTTTCATATTGTAAAATTAACAGTTACTCTTTCTTTATCTGTCATTTTAGGCTTACCTCGTCCTGGAAAGATATTGTGTTCGTACTTTGATAACTCTTTTCTCCACCGATAAAGCATATTTACCTCTAACCCTAATTCTATTGCAATTGCTGACACATTGCCTCTTGCTTCTCCCAGTGCTACCGCCTTCTCTTTGAAAGCAGAATTAAATGTTCTTCGTTTTTCCATTTTGTAAAGTTAATAATGGAGACATTATCTTAACTCACACTCCATTCAAATGTAGCAAGTCCACTATAAGGAATAGAGGTAGTGAATATTATTAGAAAGAATTAACTAACAAATTCCCGAAAAACAAACTTCAAAACGTTCGCTTCTTTGGCTGCATAAAAGTTTTTAATCCAGATTTTCTTAGAATCAAAACAAGTTAATGCGACAGCCCCTCTAATTGTATTATAACAAGGTCGTTTTTAAATTGTATTCTTTTAAAATTATTGGGGCATTAAGATTATAAACTTCAATGGCTCGAGGGCTAATATAACGTGTTCCATTTAATACTTTTTTTACGGCGGTTAAGATGTTTTTTTTACTTTCTTCTTTACAGATAAAAGCATTCGCACCAGTTGCCAAAATATCACGAATCTCAATTTTATTTCTACATTTTGTCAGTACAATTATTTTTATAAACGGATTTTTGTTTTTTACAAAACGGATTAACTCCAAACCTCCCATTCTAGGCATATGAATCTCTGTGATCACCATGCAAGGGCTTTCTTTTTTTAATTCAATTAAGGCTTCAATTCCATTTGCGACTTCGAGTATCGATAGAAATATGTTACTTCTTTTTAGATTATTAACTGTATGAGCTCTTGATATTGGATTGTTATCAATAACTATCACTTGTTTTGAGGCGCTCAGTAATCTCATAGTAATGTCCTTTGGATACTTAATTACGGTTTGCTAAAAGAAAAGTTTATCCGTAAAACTTTGTAAATTAATTTTCTGTAGCTAAGTGGTTTTATGTAAAGTGCTGATTATTAAATTGTAGTAAATATGGAACTTTTTCTTGTTGTTGTCGTAAGTAACTGACATAGAGTATAAAATGTCATAAACCTTGTTTTTTTGTTGTCAATTTAAAAGTAAAAGACATGAGAGGTGAAATTGTGAATCCTAATGGAGATAACGAACTAGAGCAGATATCTGAATTAATTGCTGACTTAAATAAAAAAATTGTCAGAGACCCTACACTTAAGTGTATATTGAAAGATGGATACGATAACTTGCTTGAGCAATTCAAAGAGTTGGATACCTCCATATATAATCATCAGAAAACATCAGTTGATAGTAACGACAGGCTAGATGTGTTGACCGACGCAATGGCCTCGATGGCCGATTTGGATTTTAGCAAGGTGTTAAAAGTAAGAGGAGATATGGATCACCTTGATTATATCGCTCTAAGTTATAATTTATTGAGAGATAGGTTAGAGGATAAGTTTCAATATTCTAGAGGGAAATTTATTATCAATTCATTTCAAGATCTTTATCTAATAACAGATTCTCAGGGGATGGTAATTGAAATTAATCAGGCGTTAGAAGGGAAATTTAATATTGCTAGAGCAAACCTTATTGGAAAATCGATTAACAGTTTTTTTAATTTGGAAGCTATCAATAAGAGGTTTGGTATACACTTCGATGTACAATTGTCGCGCTTTGATATAACAAGGAAGTATGTTGCAAATGAACATGCAAAATTTATATTGAAAGTAACAAATGGGAGTTTTAGCTATCATGAAGAACGAGAGGATGGTTATTGGTACAAAATAGAATCGTTTTCTTCCGCCTTGTACAATCACAACACAATTAAAGATAGAGAGTATATTTTAGTTTGCTTGGAAAAACTCCATGCTCAGATAAAAAGAAACATTGAAAACTCAAAGGAGAGGAAAGAGATTTTAAATGAGGTAAAGGAAATAGGGAAAGATATAAAGCTATTAGGTGGTTTTGAATCTAGAATATTGAAATTACTAGGGAGTCTTCTATACCTGTAATATGAAAAATGAATTAGTTGAGAAACTTATTGGGTTGTAAGAATATATAAGCCGACTCTTTGTCAGTAAAGTATTTAGTTGGTTTATAAGGTTTGTCAACCTTAAGCCAAAAATTGAAGAAAATTTTGCTTAAACGCTTGTTAGAAAATACTGCAACTGAGGTTAAACAACTGAATGATTCTGTTGTTGCCCAATATTTCATAGCAGCATATTCGACGCTTTTAATGTTTCGAATATCTACAAGGGCAGGGTATGATTTCCCTTGTGTGTATTCTATACGATCTGCAACAATCTTCTTGGCAATGGCCAAGGAAACAATTAAATCAGGAGGATAAGAGCTATGAAAAATACCATTTTCGATCCAAATTTTTATATACTCTGTTTCATAAGGTTTTTTGTCTTCTTTCTTCATAATATGCATTTTCCGTAAAACATTTTCTTATACGTCTGCGAAAGAAGTTTTGTTTCCATCATTTTAAATTTATAAATAAATAGGGATGACTAAATACAGCCAAATCATTGAAACGATAGAAGAGAATATTAATAATGGAGTTAAAAATGATGTATTACACTTGACGGCACAAGATAAACGAAGCGAAAACCATGTGAAAATTAATAACAAGGATCTTGTGTCTTTTTCATCATATGGTTATTTGGGGCTTGAAAACAATATTAAACTAATTGATGGATGTAAAGAAATTTTAGATAAATATGGAACCCAGTTTGGGTTTTCTAGGGCTTTTATCTCTTTAGATTTATATGAGCAATTAGAAGGGTTGTTAGCTCAGATTTTTAATGCCAGGGTAATTGTCGCTCCCAGTACCACTCTTGCACATCAAGCTGCTTTACCTGTTTTAATCAGAGATGATGATGCCGTAATTATAGATCAACATGCGCATGCAAGTATGCAAACAACTGTAAAGTTAATTAAAGAAAGAGGTGTAACCGTGGAATTGGTACGCCACAATAATGTAGATCAAATAGAAGAAAAATTCTTAAAACTTAAAGTTCATCATGATAAAATATGGTATTTATCGGACGGGGTATATTCTATGTTCGGAGATTATACTCCTGTAAAGGAAATAGAGTCCTTAATGAATAAGTACAGTCAATTTCATTGGTACGTGGATGATGCACATGGAATGAGTTGGGTCGGTATTTATGGAACTGGCTATGTGTTAAGCCAGATTGATTTACACTCTCAAATGGTATTGGTTTCATCGTTAAGCAAGGCGTATGCAGCAGCAGGAGGTATTATTATTATTCCTAATGAAAGGTGGTACAACCGAATCCGGACTAGCGGACCAACATTAATATTCACAACTCCAATAGCTCCTCCAATGCTTGGAATTGCAATTGCTTCTGCTAAACTTCATTTAACCGGAGAGTTAAAGCATTTACAAAATAAGATTAAAGATAAAATTGATTTTTTTTCAAAAAGGATTACCGAATTAAATTTGAAAGAAATTTCAAGAAATACTTCCCCTATATTTTATCTAGCTACAAGTGTTCCTAAAGTAAGTTACAATCTGGTAAAAAGGTTGATGAATGAGGGGTATTACGTTACGCCTACACAGTTTCCTGCTGTATCAGCTAAAAATGCAGGGCTTCGATTATGCATCAATGTAAATCATAAAAAGGATCAGATGAATGAATTGTTAAGCTTACTTGCCGATGCGTATCCATTGGCACTACATGAGGAAGGGATAAGGACTGGAAAAATTGATATATCATTTAAGCTTAATGGCAGTACTTCAGACATTGCTCGTAAATTGAGTGTGAAAATTGATGGCCTAACCTTTGAAAAATACAAAACAATTAAAAATATCGATAAACAAATTTGGAATAACCTTTTAGGAAATAACGGAACATTTGATTGGGATGGGTTAATGTTTTTAGAAAGAACATTTACCAACAATTCGGAGAAGGAAAACAACTGGGATTTTTTCTATTTTTTAATAAAGGACAATAATGGAAATTACATACTTGCTACTTTTTTTACTAAGTGCTTATGCAAGGACGATATTTTTAAGCCGGCAATAGTATCGGAAGAAATTGAAATAGCAAGAAAATCGGATCCTTATTTTATGTGTACGGATTCCTTGATGATGGGGTGCCTACTTACAGAGGGGCAGCATTTGTTCTTAGATAGAAAAAGTAATTATTGGCAAGAAGCTTTTTTGATGTTGTTTAATGAAGTGAAAGATCTTCAGATAAAAACAAATACAAACGCAATTTACTTAAGAGACTTCAAAACCGATGATCAAGAATTGACAGACCTGTTTATAGCCAGTGGCTTTATTAAAACTGATCTACCAGATTATTCTCATGAGATGAGCAATCTTGGTTGGCAAACAAGGGATGAATTCTTAAAACCACTTAGCCCCAAAAAGAGGCAGCAATTAAGGCAAGATGTTTTTAATTTTGAAGATAAATACGAGATATCTATTAAAAATAATGTGTCTGATAGTGAGTTGATTGAATATTATGAATTATATCAGAATGTTAAGAAGAAGAGTTATATATTAAACACTTTTGACTTGCCGTTTAAGGCCTTGCTGAATATGAATAAAGAAAATGGTTGGGAATTTATCGAACTTTGCTTAAAAGACACGGAATACCAGGAGGGGCATAAAACACATCCTGTAGCGGTTGTATTTTGTTACAAAACAATTACCTCATACACTCCATTGCTGATTGGTTTAGATTACAATTATAAATTCAGTCATAAGAATTATAAGCAAGCTATCTATCAAATGGCCAAAAGAGGTAATGAATTAGGATGTAGAAAAATATATTATGGCATTACTGCCAGTGTGGAGAAGAGAAGGGTGGGAGCCCAAGCTATTCCTAAATCAGTATTTGTTCAATTAACTGATAGCTTCAATATGGAGGTGCTTGAAATGGTTAGTGTTGGTAAAAGTATTCTTTAAACTATTTCGTAGATTTCAATATTGTCAAGTTCGTGATGGCTGAGTAGAATATGCTCAAGTAAATTGATCGTATTTTTTTCTCTTTCAATACCGTTCAATATTTGCTTATAACAAGATGTGTCAAAATGTATTTTTCCTGACTCTACTTCTTTGTTTAATTGATGTATTCGATTCTCGATCCGTTGAATCTGATCCTCGTAGATGAAGCTTTTATCTTTTTCAAGGTTAAAGGCTTGATTCATTTCTTTTCGTAATTCTTTAAGTTTTTTTAGTTTGATATTTAATTTCAATAAGTTTTCTTGTATTGTCATCGATCTATTAGTTACGTGAGAATATATTGTATTAATAAATAATACCATGACTAAACCCTTTAGGGTTTGACAGGTGTTTTTTTATATACAATTATTACTGCATCTATTAAAACGAGACTCTCTTTCGTTTTGTTATCCGTTTTTCTACTCAAAAATCAATACGTGAATGGACGTACCTATTCGTGTTTTTCTATTATAGTTTATAACGTTTTTTTTTAGGTATTTGTATCCGCCTGGGTTCTGTCGCATTAAAGTTCAAATATACTCGAAGTTGTAAATTTGGTTTTCAACAAAAGCCCAAATCATGTATAAACATCATCGTTATCCAAGAATCAATCCCGTCCTAAACGAAAAATAGATTAAAAAAATAGAGAGTTAATTTTAAGTATCTCAAATTATCTTTGAGTTGCACAACCCCAAACGCCCTCTCTATGTCAAACATAACATTATTTGGTCAAATAGTTCAGAAATTAGATCGCTCAATTTTCAATAATTTAGTAAAGTATCACAAAACAGATAAATATGAAAAAGGCTTTAATAGTTGGTCACACCTTATTTTAATGCTTTTTTGTCATTTGGCTAAAAGTCAATCCTTACGAGATATAAGTGAAAAAATACGGTGAAAGTGACCACCTATTTCGGTGCAAACTGACCACCCCAACAGAAGATAATAATTATTAGCTATTGCCTTCATTTGATTAACAACAATAAATGTTAATCAAATGGGAAATAAATCAATAGCGATGAATAAATTAAGAACCGTGTT
>JABSPQ010000293.1 GCA_013214205.1 Flavobacteriales bacterium | reverse complement strand
TATTAAAGTACAGAATAGCTCCAATTGGTGTAAAGAGCGATTGGAATGATGGATTGCGAACCGCCGTATACGAGAACCGTACGTACGGTGGTGTGAGAGGTGCACTCCGCTCAATTTTGGGCGGAGCCGCCTACTCGATTGTGGTGCGTTCATTTTTTTACTTGTTAAATCTATTTCCGTTTTTTCTCTTGTACTGATAGGACTCTTGACCTTCTGACCATTCAATAATCAGCTTCTCATTTATGATATTAAAAGCTAAGTCAATTTCTAATCCACTGAACTTGTTTTTCTGATATACCCAAACGGAGTAATCCTTATTTTCTCCCTGCCATGTCGCAGTAATTAACAATTTATTATCATTTACTTTTATGGTTGCAGTTTCTTGTGGATTATTAGCCATTTCATAAACCCCAATATATTGGCTTAAATCTTCTTCATCGTAGATGAATTTGGTTAAGGTTAAATCAACGTCTCCTTGTTGTAAACGAAACTCATTATTATTAGCGCCAAAAAATATTTCTAATCCAGATGTTTCATTTTTAAAATGGTGTTCTTCAATAGGAGCTAGGGAGGAAGCGTTTTGACCAGTACCTCTACAGAATAAAAGGCCATCTTGATGGGAGACAGTAATGTTTATTGGTATATCTTCAGAATGATAGACACCCTCGTATCGACTTAGTATTTCTGAACTTAACTTTTCTGTTGGTTCAAATGAGGGGATTTTATACGGTTCGTTAAAATATATTGCAGCGACTCCCTCTACTATCTTACTTATTTTCATGTCAACGCCATTCGCCAAATAAACAATTGAAACATTGTCGTCAACGAAATAGATTGATTTCGTTAAGAATCCATCTAAAAACCCATGGTGACCTATAGCAGTCTTTTCGCCAAATTCATACGGTAATAACCCAAACCCATAACCTTCATTCATCTTTGTCATTAATTGTAGACTATTTTTAGTCACAATTTGATGCGCGAACAAAGCATTAAAAAAAATATTTACATCCGTTGCAGTAGAGGTAATACCTCCAGCACCTGAAATAACAGACAGGTCGAAGTCTGTTGCTTGTACCCACCCCTCATTGTTAAAATAGGAAATGGCTACATTATCCAATTTGGGTAGCTTGCCATAATAGGTGTCTTTTAATGAGAGTGGATCAAAAATGCGTTCTTGCATAACTTCTCCAAGTGATTTCTTTTCTATCTCCTCTGCAATAAACCCCAATAGGCAATAATTTGGATTAGAATACATAAACTTGGAACCTGGTTCGAAATCACTTTCATATGTTTCTATTTTTTTCACCAAATCAGCGCTTGAAATAGGAGTTGAGGAAAATTCTTCAATATTTTCATTACTTGCAAATCCTTGTATCCCACTACGGTGCTGCAACATTTGCTCAATTGTTATAATCTCTGAATTGACAATGTTGGGAAAGAATTCATTAAGATGAGTTGTTAATCTCAACTTCTCTTCTTCAATCAACAACATAATAATTGTTGCCGTGTAGGTTTTTGTTATGGAGGCAATCTTGAATTTTGTATCCTTATTAGTTTTTAAATCACTATCAATGTTTTGATAACCAATGGATTTTGAATAAATGTTATTTCCATTCCTTACTATAGACACTGATCCAAATCCTGCATCATTATCGTTAATGGCTGTAAAAAGACTGTCTAATTTGTTTTTATTGAAATCATCAGCAATTTCTATTTGTTTTTCTTTTTTAACCTCATTATTACAGCCAGCTCCAATCAAGATAATTGCTCCAATGGTTAGGATATAAAATAACTTGTTGAATTTGTATTTCATTAGTGTTTGTTTTTTTATGCTCCACAACGCCATACTAAAAAACGTAGCGGTTTGGCTAACGGTATGAACGCATTGTTAATTAGTAAACTTAATGTTTTTGTTTTAGAACTATGTAGCTATGTGTTTTAGTAAATGTTGTAGGGCGTTTATTCCTTATCAAATAGCTACATCTGTTATGGTATCAGTGATGAGGAAGATGGGTTGAACCTATTGGAGATAAACTTTCTTAGTAGTAGTTCCCCTTTCTGTTCTTACTCTAACTAAATACATTCCTTTACCTAAAGAAATAGATGTGTTGCCTTTTAGTTTGGCTTGGTATACGCTTTGGCCTGATAGGTTGTAGATGGAGGTGGTGAATATTGCTCCGCAACATTCTTGAACTGTTATGGTATTGTTGTATGAACTTATTGAAGCTAATGGTTTGTTATTATCTTCAACTCCTAGAGTTGAGCAATCATTGCTAAAAGTTGCCGATGTATCTTTTTCCCAATTGGCATTCGCCCATGATGGATAATCTACGGAAATACAAAACAATTCAGGGTTGTTTCTTGCATCAAATCCATAATCACACGTCCCAGCAGGGTAACCTGGCCAACAGACTACATCAATGTTATTCGCATTTCGTACATCCAATGATGTAAGTTTATTATGACCACATTCAAGCTCTATCAGTAATGGGTTATTGGATACATCAAGAGAGGTTAATTGGTTACCATTACAAGTTAATTGCTTAAGATTAGGATTGTTAGAAACATCTAGTTCTGTAAGTGAATTCGCGTTTACATAAAGTTGCGAAAGAGCTTGATTATTAGAAAGGTCTAAAGAGGTTAAATTGTTATGGTAGCAACTCAGGTAATTAAGTTGGGTGTTAGCAGAAACATCAAGGCTATTCAAGGAAAGGCCACTGCAAGACAAACTTCTAAGAAGTACGTTTTGGGATATATCAATATTGGGTAAAGAATCTGCAAAAATATATAGGTACTGCAATTGTGTAAAAGCTTCGATACCTGTTATATCAGTTGTACCTGTGCCAACCACAATTGTATGTGTAACAGCTATAGCCTCTGAAACTTGTATCTCGCTATCGCCATTCGTATTGATGTCGATATCTTCAACCAAATCTTTCTTAAAATCAGCATCAGGAATATAAACGTCTTGAGCCAACCCAAAGACAGGAAGTAAAATAAATAAGAGTATGATTTTTTTCATTGCATTTAGGTTTGGTTTATGATTTATTTGATGAGTGATTTGACAATTAGGACGTGTTGTTACTATAATTAACTAGTTTGAGATAATATAATTACACCACCCAAGTGGGTTTTCCTTAAAATTACACCAACTATTTTTAATAAACTTTTGCAGACCTCATCGATACTATCAAAACATCTGTAGTCCTATGGTGGGTTAGTGTAGAATGCTCTACAACGCCTAAATAAACACAGTGTGGTACAGTTTCCAAGAACCACAACAGAGCAAATTCTGCGCTTGTTTCGTTTGTGATAAAGTTAATTAATTCATCTTGAGTATCGTATTACAAGTTAAATTGGCTTTAACTACAGCGCAGTCCAACTACCACAAGCAGAAATTGCGGAACACCTAAACCACTAACCTTTCAACGAGCTAAGAACCACATTGGGTTTATTTAATGTTGTAGGTAGTTCTGTTTTACAGATTAACTAAAGGAGTTATGAATTAAAAATTACTATATTCAAAACCAACGAAGCAACTCCTGATAAAATCCAAATAGTGCTTTTAGGGACGTCTTGTAATTGATGTTGAGAATACCTTTTTATTAAAGCGAATGAAATCCCGATAATAAGCCATATTACAGCAAATAGACTTGTTTGAATAATAAAATACCCTATTGAGAAAATATCCATAATGACTATTCTAATTACCTACAACGCTTAGCTCGTATGTTTGAACTAGATTAATTATTTACTTTAAAGATAATAAACAAAATCACAGCAGAAGAGAAAGGGAGCGCTTAGCTAGGCACGTTGATAAATGATGCCGTATTTTAGATTTACCACTCTTCTGT
>JABSPQ010000292.1 GCA_013214205.1 Flavobacteriales bacterium | reverse complement strand
CGAGTTCTCAATATATCCAACAATGAACCTATAGCCTTCGCAACGGTGTATATAGATAGTACAAACAATGGAACTACATCCGATATTGATGGCAATTACAAATTAGATAATTTAGATCCTGGCACTTATAATATTGCCTGCTCATTTGTGGGCTTTGAGAAAAAAGTATTCTACGAGGTGATTGTATCAAATGTAAAACCTACGAATATTGATTTTTCACTCACTGAAAAGAGCCTCAGTCTTGATGAAATTGTAATTACCCCTACCTTGTTTAACAAGACGGAAGAAAGCCCGGTGAGCATGCGAACAATTAATGCTTCAGAAATTTATAGAAACCCAGGAGGAAATAGAGATATATCAAAAGTAATTCAGATTCTACCTGGTGTTGGTTCATCAGCATCGTTCAGAAACGACATCATAGTTCGTGGTGGAGCACCGAATGAAAACAGGTTTTATTTAGATGGCATTGAGGTGCCAAACATCAATCATTTTGCAACTCAAGGCTCATCTGGAGGACCAGTAGGTATGCTCAATGTTAATTTCATAAGAGAACTCGATTTTTATGCAGGAGCTTTCCCTGCAAATCGAGGAAATGCTTTAAGTTCTATTCTCGAGTTTAAACAAATAGATGGGAATGATGAAAAAATGAGTGGTAATTTCATGCTTGGCTCAAGCGATGTAGGACTGACATTAGATGGACCAATGGGAAAAAAATCTACGTACATCTTTTCTCTACGGAGATCTTACCTTCAATTTCTTTTCAAAGCGTTAGCTCTTCCTTTTTTACCTACCTATAACGACATTCAATACAAGCAATCTATCAACATCAATCAGAACAATAAACTAAAAATCATAGGTTTAGGTGCCATCGACGACTTCTCGCTAAATACGGAAGTAAACGAAGGAATTGACGACACTACACTTTTTAAAAGAAACGAATACATTTTAGGCAACCTGCCAATAAACACACAATGGAATTACACGATTGGAGGCAATTGGTTCCACTACTCGAAAAACAGCTTCCAAAACGTAATTGTAAGTCGCAACCATTTAAATAACAATGCGATTAAATATCAGGATAATATAGAATCTCCCGAAAATTTAATACTAGACTACACTTCTCAAGAAATAGAAAACAAGGTTAGATTAGAAACAACAAAAAGAAACAATGGCTGGAAACTAAACGCTGGAGTTGGATTCGAAAATGTACTGTACACGAATAGCACATTTAACAGAACACAGATAAATGGCAACCTCTTTACCATCGATTTCGATTCGAAACTTTCCCTTAACAAATATGCTTTATTTGGTCAGGCTAGTAAAGCAATAGCGCAGAACAAGTTAAAACTATCCTTTGGTCTCCGAAGTGATTTCACAGATTATTCTAAGGCCATGCTCAATCCCCTAAAACAACTTTCGCCAAGACTGTCTGCGGCCTATAACCTTAACAAAAAAATCAGTCTTAATTTTAACATAGGAAGGTATTTCCAATTGCCTGCTTACACCGTTATGGGCTATAGAGATTCTCAAAGCACATTGATAAACCAGAGTAAAATCAAATACATACAAGCCGATCACTTTATTGCCGGACTAGAATATAACCCAACTGAACTTTCTAAAATTACCGTTGAAGGATTTTACAAAATTTACCAAAACTATCCTTTCCAACTTTTAGATAGTATTTCCCTAGCCAACCTTGGCGGCGACTTTGGTGTAATTGGGAACACACCTATTGCCTCAATTTCTGAAGGTAGGTCTTACGGCTTCGAAATATTGGCACAACAAAAGTTAAGCTCATCTATTTATGGAATATTATCTTATACGTACGTACGAAGTGAATTTAAAGACAAAAACGAAGTATTCATCCCTTCGTCCTGGGACAATAGGCATATCCTAAACATTACAGCGGGAAAAAAACTCAAAAAAAACTGGGAGGTCGGTGTAAAATTCAGACTTCTTGGAGGCGCACCTTACACTCCGTTCGATTTAAATACAACAGCTCTTAAAAACGTATGGGATATAACTCGACAAGGGGTATACGATTGGGATCAACTGAATACAAAGCGTAATCAACTAATTCATGGTTTGGATATTAGGATCGACAAAAAATGGTATTTCAAAAAATGGGCGATGAATCTCTATATAGACATTCAAAACGTTTACAATTTTCAAGCTGATGGACCTTCGTACATAGATGTTGATAAGGACGCACAAGGGAATCCAATTACAAACCCATCTGATCCACTTGCATACAAAATCACCGAATATGAAAACACTTCTGGTACAATATTACCTTCTATTGGATTAATGATGGAATTCTAGTACCGAGAAGTAAAAATCATTGCCTAACATTCGCTAAAGAACATGGCTACATTCTTCTTATCTTTAACAAAACGTTTCGCTATGAATAGCGCCGTTCCAATCAGCCTATCGGCTGACCAGACCGCCACGATTCTTTAGCGTGGCGTTAGCTTGCCATTCGCCTAAAAAGGCGAGCTTTTTCCCTTCATCTCCTAACGTCGATTCCCGGTCAAAAACAAATGCCAAGCTAATGAGGCGCAAAACCAAATTGGGTTAGTGGTTATAATAAGCAACGCCTTTTATGGCGGCATCGAGCGAAACGGCAACTAACGCTTAGCTAAAGTATCGTGGCGGCATGTCCACCGGACTGCCTTGCTAGATACTTAATAACCGCGAAGTTAAATGTAAGAAGAATGTAGCCATGTACTTTAGGTTTTGTTGGGAGATGTTATTTTATTCTTTCCCAAAAGTTAAGAGGTAGTCCTTCATCAATTAATGATTGATAACTTCTAATTGTCCCATCACAATGACGATATAAATATTTTCTACGATCTACTCTTTCTATTAATTGATAATTGTTGAGCCCATCTATGCATTTTGGGTAATAAGAAATAGATAATAGATCAATTTTATTAGATAGTTCTATTATTAAGGTTGTGTCAGAGTATACATTAAAAGAGAATACGCCATTGCTTTTCTCATTTTTGTTTGGGTGAAATATAAATGTGATGTTATTATTGTTCAAGATGTTTGAACATAATTCAAAATTGAAGTTATTGTTGTCGCTGAAATTGTATTGAATATTATTAAGCTCTGTTTCCTGACTCTTTAATTTAGGTTTGGGTCTGTATTGAATTTCTTTTCCATTCTCGAGTATTAGTTTTACATTAATCTTCATAATACTTCCAGGTTCAAATTCTTCAACATTCTTGTCTTGCAGAGTATAAAACAGCTTCTCTTTTCTTAATAGCGTCTCTTTTGATCCAAGTGAAAGATGTAGTGCCTTCTTGCCATTTTCGGTTTGAGTT
>JABSPQ010000291.1 GCA_013214205.1 Flavobacteriales bacterium | reverse complement strand
ATGCCGATCATGATACTTTAGATGTAGCAGGGATTTCTAAAGTTACTCAAGGCGGCTTATGTGCCAATGCATATTTAGTAACTGTAACCGACGATGCTGGTTGTCCGGTAACGATAGCGGATGTAATTACAGAGCCAGCTGCGGCACTAACAATCACCGATAGTATAGCTCAAATCACATGCTTCGACGAGGCCGATGGAGCCATTGCGCTAGTTCGCTCTGGTGGCACAGGGTTAGTAACCTATACTTGGTCTAGTCCTCACTCCGATTTTAGCATCAGCGGTTTGGTAGAAAACAACTATGCCGTAACGGTAACAGATGCCAATCTTTGTACTGTAACTGCCGATTGGGATATTCTAGAGCCAACCGAGATTCTTTTTGATCTGACGATGGAACAAACGCATTGTGAGATGAACGATGGAATTGTTATAAGCGAAACAAGTGGTGGCGAACCTAGCTACGAATACTTGTGGGCGTACGACGCTGCTAATACTACAGGCACTGCAAGTGATGTTGGAGAAGGAGATTATTTTGTTACAGTTTCCGACATTACTGGCTGTACGGCGGAGAATTACGTAACAGTAACTCAAGTATCTAAATTGAGAGTAATCTTAGATACACTGGTTCATAATAGCTGCTTTGGCATCTGCGATGGATATATTGAGGTTCACCTAGAAGGAGGTACTCCCGATGCAAATGGCAACTATCCAGATTTGCACACTTGGACTCAAGCCAGCGGTAATAACGGCAGCTTAACTGCAACAGATCTATGTGGAGCTTCAGGAGGAGGTAACCAGATAGATGGTACATTCTACGATGAGGCTGGATGTTCTGTACCCGAAACTTGGTTTATTGTAACTCCAGCAAAACTCATACTTAATACTGTTATACAAGATTCCATAATATGTATTGGTGAGAGTGCTCAAGTTACAGCCGAACCGAGCGGTGGAACGTTCCCTTATACGTTTATATGGCCATCAGACGAGATTCTTACGGCAAGTTCGGGAGCTCACATAGTTGAGCCAGTAGTAACAACAGGTTACTTTGTATCCGTAACCGACCTTAACGGATGCGGTGTATCTGAAACTTTAACAGTAAATGTGCGCGAGCCATTAGAGGTTACTTTATCTCCAACTAAAACGGTTTGTGATGGCGATACAGTAGACTTAGTAGCAACAGCAGTAGGTGGATTAGGAGCACCAAATTATGTGTTTACTTGGGAAGCAGAATCTGGCAGTCCAACAGTAGATGTGGCATCAGGAAGCACCAGTACATTGCGTATTATTCCAGAGGAAACCATTATAATTGATGTAGTTGTAAATGATGGTTGTACTGTTGAACCGTCGGTAGAGGCTGAAGAAGTGGTAAATGTAAATATCACTCCACTGGCTGTTTTAACTCCCGATACTGCGGGTTGTTCTCCATTAAATGTATGTTTTGTAAACCGCACGGTAATGGAAATTACGGGCTTTACGTTCAACTACGAACCAGGAGCTAGCTACAGCACAACAGATGTAGAAGACACTGAAACGTGTTACACATTCGAAAACAATTCAGTGTTCAATACAAGAGACGTTACAGTTGAGTTAATAGCTAGCAACAACGGATGTAGTACTACGGCAACAGTAGATATTGAAGTAT
>JABSPQ010000290.1 GCA_013214205.1 Flavobacteriales bacterium | reverse complement strand
TTTCAGGAGTCTCTCCACTTCAAGCTGGATTAGAGCGGTGAATCTCTTATGCTTGTGCTTTTCTTTTTAACGTTTTGCATACTTATAAGTTGCTAATTCATGCTTGTAAACGTTATTCCTTGCATCAGAATTGCGTTTCAATTCTCTGCTTACAACTGACTTGTTTTTTCCTATAGCTTTGGCTATCTGAGCTTGATTGTAACCTTCCTTGAGCATACAAGAGATTGTATATCGTTGATTAAAGGTAATATGTGCCATGCAACTTCTGGTTTTTCCATCTACAGCAGTATGGTTAATATTCTATCGAAACTTGAAGGGAAATGGTTCTCTTCAGGTTTCGATAATTTATACCTAACGCAGCAAATCTAAAAGTTACATTTATTACTTGAATTTAAGTTGTTTAAAATGATCGACGTTCAATTGTTGTGCCAAGTAATCTGTGAAAAGGAGGCTTCCTTCCTTGTTTAAATGGCTTATATCTACAAAAAGAGAATCGGGCCAAGTGCGATTGTTAGAATTGATGAAGGCTAATTTGTAAGCTGTTACAATAGATTTTACTTTATCGATGTGGTTATTTAATATCTGTTTTTCATCTTGATTAAGTTTTAACATTAGTCCGTTTCTAATAGGCGTTTGAGCAAAGATTAGTTTGATGCTGTGTTCTTTACAATACCTTGAAATACTGTCTAAATAAACATATTGTATACCAACCATAAAGTCGCTTTTAAAGCCCGATCCATTCCATCTTGCAGAATCTATATTGAAACCTTCTTTGTGATAATTTACTCCGCCACTTGCATCAAAGTTTAACGAGGTATAATGTGTCGAATCGTCTTTGTACCAATCGTAATGCTGTGCTTCGGCAATTGCTTGGGCAAAATTATTGGCTCTTAAATGATTGAACGGAGAGAGTCCTTCTGTCAAATATTGTTCAAATGCTGTGTAGTTAATATTGGTGCTAGGTTTTCGGAAATCGGCTATGTTGCTGGCTATAATTATTGTTTTGGGCTGATATTTTTTCTGATAAATCTCAATTAATTGATACGTTTCTAGCATTCCAATTCCCCAAGCAGCAGTGTTTATAAAACGATCTGTTTTAAAATGCTTTTTAATTGAATTCGAATTGAGATTGATCAAACTCATGGATGAACCTATTGCTAATATTTCGACATCCGATTGAAGTTGGTGATGCTTTAAAAACATCGCCTTGGTGTTAAAGCAAAGATTTTTAGAAACTGTTGGGGGAGGCGTAGAGTAAGTATTAAACCAAATTATTTGAACTGAAAATAGCAGCCCAATGAGCCCGAGTGAAAACAGAATTAATTTTTTTAAGAATAGTTTCATGCTGTCCATTTCTTAAAATTGAAAATAAATGAATGGTTGCTCATCTGCCTTAAACCAAATTAACGCAATTGTAATGGCGTAATAAAGTAAATACCTAACGGGTGTTTTGTACTTGGTTCCCCAGTGTTCAATAGCGTATTCTCCTTCTCGACCCAGCCATTCTATTAGCATAAATATGGCTACAACAATTATAATTGTTTGGGCATTTCCGGTGCCATCTATGGTTGGAATGGTAAAAAGTGAAGGCGAAAATATATCTGCAATAATTCCGAATGCATGATCTAGGCTGGTTGCTCTAAAAAAGATCCAAGCGAAAACGGTTAATGTAAATGTGAGCGTTATGCCTAAAACTTCCTTTACGCTGGGCAATGTTTTTCCTAGGGCAACTACGCCTAAATTATTTCGGTTGGTTTTAAATAGAAGCAAAGGGAGAAAATATATGGCATTGAGTGCTCCCCAAAAAAGGTATGTATAGTTGGCGCCATGCCAAAAACCACTGACAAGAAACAGTATGAAAATATTCCGTATCACCACGCTTGTTTTACCTCTACTTCCTCCTAATGGGAAGTAAACATAGTTTTTAAACCAACTGGTAAGCGAGATGTGCCAGCGCCTCCAGAATTCTGCAATGTTGCGAGAGAAATATGGGAACGCGAAGTTTTTCTTTAAATCTATTCCCAATAACCTGGCTGTTCCTATGGCAATATCCGAGTAGCCAGAGAAGTCTCCATAGATTTGAAATGTAAAAAACAACGCTCCCAAAACCAGTGTGCTCCCAGAATGATCGGCTGAATTATCAAAGATTAAATTGGCATACTTGGCACAATTATCTGCGATTACAATCTTTTTAAAAAGCCCCCAAAGAATTTGTCGCATGCCATCCGCAGCCTTCGAATAATCGAATTTTCGTTTGACGTAAAACTGTGGGAGCAAGTTTTGTGCGCGTTCAATTGGCCCTGCTACCAGTTGAGGGAAGAAACTTACAAAGGCAAAAAAGGCGACAATGTCTTTGGTTGAGTCTATTTTTCTACGGTAAACATCAATGGTATAACTCAAGGTTTGAAACGTATAAAAGCTAATACCAATGGGTAAAATGATGTTTAAGGTATTGGGTTTTATTTCTGATCCAAAGAATGAAAAGGCGCTTACGAAATTGTCTACAAAAAAACCGTAATACTTAAAGCTTGCAAGGAAACCAAGGTTGACAACCACGCTGCTCCAAAGCAATATTTTTCGTTGTCTTGTGGTTCCGCCTCGGTCTAGTTCTAATGCAATGGAATAATCTAAAAGGGAACTGATGAAAATTAGCGCTAAGAATTTCCAATCCCACCAACCATAAAAAACATAACTGGCTGCGAGAATTAATAGGTTTTGCAGCTTTAAGTTTTCTCTAAGCAACCAATAGATAGCGAAAACTATCGGCAGAAATATGGCAAAATCTATTGAGTTGACCTGCATTTTTTTCGCGCTGTTGGTAACCGAAAGTTATTGCATTTTTAACAAAGAAATAACGTCGTCGAGCTCTTTATCGGTAAGTTTCATGGCTGGCATGGTTGAACCAGTAATCAGTTTAGCAGGATCTTGAATATAAATTCTTAAGTTTTCTTCGTTCCAAACCCCTTCAAAATTGGCCAAGGCGTCGGAATAGTTATCGTAATTGTCGGAGCCAATTTGTTTGTTATAGATTTTTAATAGGGAAGGAGCAAGGCTAGTTTTGTTGCTTGGTGTAAACTGATGACAAGTAATACATTTCTTTATCCCCGATTTCTGAGCAATTAAATTGTCGCCTTTGCTATTGGTGGCAAGCTTTTCAGAATCAACAGTAATAGTAATTAATGACGCTTGATCTGTAAGGATAATTAATTTATTGTCTAGCTCAACCATATCTCTAATTCTGTTTCCAATCCAAATAGGTTCTTGATAAATGATTCTGCCCTCTGCCTGTTTAAGTCGGTAGATGCTTTGTGCCTTAAGCGACCCAACCAATAAATCTCCTTGCCATCGTTCGTTAAATTTATCGACTTGTATAATGTTAGCAATTCCTATTGACGGCACAAAAGCAAACATCGGTTCTGTGAAATCGTTTGAAGTTTCAATGGGTTCTAGTGGTAAATTGAAATCGTAGGTACCATATAAAGTGCCATGAGTTTTGGTAGGCCAGCCATAGTTTTTACCCGATTCAATTAGGTTAATTTCGTCGCCACCTTGTGGGCCATGGTCGGTTGCAATAATTTTATTTTGATTGAAAATTGCCATGCCCTGTGCATTTCTAATTCCGGTTGAATAGATTTCAACTTGGTTGTTGTCTAAGTTTATTTTTAGAATTTTAGAAAATTCTGATTTAGGGTCTTGAGATTTTGAATACCATTTTCCATCTTTTTCAAAGCTGTCGTTGTAGCCAACAGAAAGAAAAAGAGCGTTGTCTTTTAATAATATCTTGCCACCACCTGCTTGGGTTTGGTGTGCTCTGTCAATTACCTCAGGCGATTCGTAAATTATTTCCCAATCATTTTCTGTGGTGAAATCAGTCGGGTTAATTATAATAGATGCCACAACTAAGCGGGTTGTTAAACCCGATTCGAACCTTGTGAAACTGGCTATGATTTTAGATTGCTTTGAATCGAAAAAAATGGAGTGAGCTCTAAAAGAGTTGGCCGTTAACGAAGGCGATTTGTCGTAGCCAGTAATGTAGCCGTTTAAATTGTTAGGAACAGTTATGTCGAGTTGCTTTACAATGTCGTCTGCGAATAAATAAATACTTCCAAGCCGATCTAAGATTAATATTTTACCTGCTACTACAGCCAAAGCTCCGCCACCTTTAGGGAAACTGTTTTCTACCAGCGATGTGTAGGCTTTATTTAAAGGAAGTACAGAGGTTTCAATAGAGGCTGTGTTGTTGCCAAAGTTGGCGGTTTGGGCTAATTCTTCCGACACTATTTTTTCAACATATTCAGCTTCCCTTTCTGCCGACATTGGTACGGTGGTAATGAATAATCTTTTTAAAGAACTGATGGCTTTAAAAGGAAATTCGCGGTGGTAGTAAGAATCTGCCAGCCAGTAAACGTTGGAAATTAATAGCAGTACTATTAGGCTTAGGATGATTTTTTTTGAGTTGCCCCTCATTAATGTTTTGTTGCTTACGAACATACAAAACATTATTGGGATAGGGTTGTCAGTTTTTCAGGTTGAAAGAACTTGATCAAAAACGATAACCCAGCCTCATTCCAAAATTAAACTTCGGATAGATACTACGTCCTTTTTGTTGAATGTAATTGGCAGGTACTGTCCAGTCGCCTAAATCCCTACTTTCCGATTCTTCTATGGAGATCTCATTCTTTATATTGTTGAATCTAATTCCCATTCCAAATTTTAACGCCATTTCAAGGTTAGAATCGAAAACATATTGCAACCAATTGTTAGCAATAATGCTGGTATAAATTCTTTCGTTGTAATAAGCCAATTCGTAATTGTCCGTGTTAGGTATATCTATTATCGAATCTGTGCGGGAATAAGACTGCCTACCATGCATTAATTCTAATCCAACATAACTATATACAAATGCCCTTTTTTGTCTTTCCATAGTATAACGATATCTCGTTTCCTGTTTTATATAAAATCCCTCAATATCTTCCCATGCTTTTTTGTAGTAGAATTGCATAAAGGGCTGATGTAATCCATACTCGCCGTATACAACCCATTTAGGCTTTATGTGATAATCTATTCCTAAATTAATATTGGGGCCTTTACCGGTGTTTAAAATACTTAGTGGACTGGTTGTAATTCCAAATTTTTTAATAGTTGTAGAATCCTGACCAAATAATATTGTGGGTAAAACAATTAGAAATAATATTTGAACAACCTTTCTCACAACGATAAAGAATCTGGTTGCGAATAGTAGTTCTCCTTATGCTTAACGATGTTAGCAATAATCAATTCTTTTTGATCATTACCCAACCCTACTTTCCCTCTGTACCCGTTAGGATAAATTACAGAAGGATAATTGTCCCAGGGCGATTCATAATTCATTACTTCGGTAAAACAATATTCGCCTAAGTGAATGGGCTCTCCTAAACAACCAGATACAAATTCGATAAATCCAGACTGATCAGAAAAATCCACTAATATTTGAGGCACATCTTTGTGTTTTTTTCTGAATAAACCATGAAACGCAGTTGCTTTAACAACTGCATTGGGGTAGGTGGTTAGTCTAATTAATTCTTTGTCGGTTGCGTTTTTCTGAAGCCAAATTCTTCTGTCGTATTGCCGAGGTTTTCTAGCAGCATATCCAACAGCTCCAGTAGAAATAAAATCAGATTCTTCCAACCTTCTTACCGTATCTAAAATGGCAGGTCTAATATCGGAGTAAGCGCTTAAATCCTTTTTCAGATATACAATAATTCTTTCAGGGTTGTCGGCTGGGAAACTTTGTTGTAGCGTTTCGTATCCTTCTTTCTCAAAAACTAAATTAATATCTGAACATGAAAACAATCCACCTGAAATCCCTTGAAATTTGTACGAACCAATTATGTCCGATTCTTCGACATCATCGGGAAATTCCTGTTTTCCAAATTTTAACGCCTTCTAGATTAATTAAAGTGAAGTCGTCGCTAATGTATAAATCGACTTCTTGAACGCAGTCGCAGCCAATAAAAAGTAAAGAGATGAAGATTAGGGAGTACTTCATTTGTTGTTTTAAAACTCGTTTCAATCCAATTTATTCTTCAATATTGATTTGCTCATAGAGCAACATGTTAGTTAAATCTAAACAAAGTAATTTACCCATAAACAGTTTGTGAGTTTTACAGCAACCATTGTCGAGATTAATAATCATGCTATTATTGGCTACATCTTCTTTAATCCATTTAAGTATTGAGGAGTTGTGACCATGCAGAATTCTATAATTAGGAAGGTCGTCGGGTTCAAAATCTCGTATCCAAAGCATGCTTTCGTAATCGGTAAGCGGATTTTTAGCATCGAAATTTAAACCAGCATGAACCATTATTGTATTCGCAATTTTATAATAGTAGGGGAGTTGACGAAAAAAGTTTGAATAAGTCTCGAACGAATATTTACCATCACCATCTTTTAGTTCTTTGCGTCCGGGGCGGAAAAATATTTGTCCAGATTGTTTAAGATCGTCTAAAACAAAACCCTCATGATTTCCCTTGAGTGGATAGATTAAATAATCCTCTTGTATTAAATCAAAAATTTTGTCGAGTACAGCAAGACTGTTTGGTCCCTTATTAATCATATCCCCCAATATGAATAATTGATCTTCTTTTGTTAGTTCTATCTGCTTTATAAGCTGATTAAATGTTTTGGAACAGCCATGGATGTCTGCAATAACAAGGATTCTTCCTGCTTTGTTTTCAGGGATTTCGTAGTGAAATTTAAATTCTGAATTTTTAAAAATCTGTTTGATCATTTAATATTTTCTTCAGATGCACGCTTCCAGATTCTATTAATATTGGGTTGAAGAAACCAAATTCCTATTGGAAATAAGGCCAAGTAAAGTAGACTCCAAAGATAGTCTCCTAATCCTACTTGGCGCTGATAATACTTTGCGAAACACTTCATTAGTTATTCCTTGTAATCCTAAAACTACATTCCATGCCCATCCGATGAAGACTAGCCAAACAAATGCATCCGCTAAGTAGGCTATTATTGCACGGGTTAAAAAATCAAAAAAGGAGAAGAATACAAAGTTATTGATAATGGCTGTACCGCAGATAATAGTACATATTTGCCAGTGTTTGGCATTAAGGAAAATCTCTTTCATTTCATTTAATTTTTAATCATCAATAAGCCTTCAACCACACATTCTCAAACGCCATCAGAATTTAGATAAGGTATTTGGTTTAATTCAAGAGTCGTTCTTTTGTCGCCCATAACTAATTTAGATCTCTTTTTATAAGAGGAAAAAGTGACAACAAGTATGAGCAATAATATTTTAATTAGACTTTTCAAGTGGTTTATTCTTACACTAAATGTACAAAACAAATTGAGTATTTCAAATATAGGCGGATGCGAAAAGCTTTATTTAGAGGTTAATAAAACGCAATCTTAAATATGATATAGTAATAATTTGTCGTTATAAAGCATTAATTTAAAAACACGATGCAAGGTTTTCGATGCAATTAACATCTATATAAGTGAACTCGAATAGTAAAGAGGAATTTTTTATGACTGATGACGAATTAGTGCAAGGATGTTTGCAGGGAAACCTGTTTGCCCAAAAGTGCCTATTCGAAAAAAATCATAGGAAAATGCTCGGGGTTTGTTTTCGTTATTCGCCTAATAAGGAGGAGGCACAGGATGTTCTGCAAGATGCGTTTGTAAAAGTGTTCGGTAAAATGAATACTTATAAAGGCAGTGGGGCGCTGGAAGGATGGATCAGAAGAATTGTAGTGAACACTGCAATTGAAAATTTCAGGTCTAAGAAAAATCGTTTCGATGAAGATATTGATGCGGTTGAAAACGAAATTAAATCGGGTTCAAGTGTTGATGAAAAAGTGAATGCCGACGATATTCTCAATTTTATAAAACTGCTGCCCAAAGGCTATCAGATGGTTTTTAACCTGCATGCAATAGATGGGTTTAGTCATAAGGAAATAGCGAAACAACTTAAGATTTCCGAGAATACTTCATTCTCTCAATATTCAAGGGCCAAAGCTTTGTTGAGAAAATGGTTGGACAGCGAGAATAGGAATGTAATGCGCAAAGTGATTTAACTATATGAAGGATAAGGACAACATAGAAGATTTATTACAAGGTGCTTTCGATGATTTCGAAATGGAGGCCGACAGCCGTGTTTGGGATAATGTTGAAAAAGAACTGACTAAGAAATCTAAAAAGATTATTCCTATTTGGTGGAAAATTGGCTTGGCTGCTTCAATTGCAGGAGGAATGGCATATATGGGCGCTCAACAATTTTTTGATTCGAATAGTATGGGATCTGAGTTTGCTCAAACAGAAATTTTAAAAGAAGTCAATTCGAATGATGTTAACCCTGATGACAACTCTGTAGACGCTTCGGAAGAAGAAAGAATAATTGAATTAGAATTAGATCAAAATATTGAGGTTGCTACCATTCAAAATATAGCACCTACTGAGATGGCTGCAAAGGACGAATCCTCTTCTGCTATTAACTCTGTTGAAGCTTCGGAGGGCTTCTTCTATGCTGAAGAAGCATCGAAGGACGAAGAACCGATAAATGATAATAAAATTGAAACTCATCAATCAAATGATACCAATGAAAAAAGCAGTTTGGCATTTACCGTTAATTCAAATGATGAACCTACAGAAGAGCATAAGAACTCTATTGCAAAAGAATCGGAATTGGCATCGAGTAATTCAGCAGAAGATAAAGTAGAATCTGAAGATAATTCGGTTGCTGAAAACGATACCCCGGAATCGCTTAACGATGATGTTGAAAATTCCGATGATTCCTTCTTGGCCACCAATAATTCAACGGAGGACAAAGCTGAATCTAAAGATGACAACGTTTCTGAAAACGAATCATCTCTGGTTGTATTAAACCCTGATTTAAATTCAACAGTGCCCGACGAACCTCTCATTAAAAAAGAAGAGGAAGGTAAATGGTTGCTTGCTGCAAGTTATGGCACTATGCCGCCTAATGAATTTGCTAGTACCTCCAAATCAGCTTACTCAACTAGTGAATCATCACCTCAGAGAGGAGACCCTAGCACGGACTATTATTCAAATAATTTAAAAAGTGCGATGGTGGGCTCTATTGATTACGATATGCCTTTTATAACTGGGGTAACCTTTAATTACAGAGTAGGAAAAAGAAGTTCGATTGAAAGTGGTTTGCAATTAATTAGGGTTAGTGCGCAAACTTCAGGTAGTCAGCATGAGATTACGTACTTTGGCATACCTGTGAATTATAGCTACAAAATAATCGACAGAAAAAAGTTTGATTTGTACACTTCGGGTGGGATAACTTTCGAAATAGGACTTAAACACAAAAGGATAGACAATGAAGGTAATTCTTCACCCTATAGGTACCCCGGTTTTCACACAACACTCAATTTAGGTGTGGGAAGCGAATATAAAATTGGCAATAGAATAAGTTTATTCGTTCAGCCTGGCATGTCTGTATCTGTCCTTAATTCCTTGTTTAGCTACTATCATTATACTGATGTTAGGGCGGTTAAGCGATTTTGGCCTAGTTTGTATACTGGTCTGAGATTCAATTTAAATTAATTTTTTTCAACCTGCGTGCAAGGTTTTTTAGTGTGTTGCCATCTTATAGATAACACATTAAAACCAAAACAATGAAACACGCTTTTGCTTACCTATTACTTCTTGGTTGTTTAGTATCTCTAAATTCTTGCGAGGACAAACACCTTGAACAAAGAACCTATGTTGCCAATGTACCGGAGTATGTATCATACGAATCCATGCAGAAAGCCATCAAGGTTAGTAATCCCAAAGAAATTACTGTTGCGGGTAAAATTTATTTCAAAGACAATTATTTATTTATCAGCGATCCGGGTAAAGGGGTTCATGTAATTGATAATGCCAATCCTGCTAATCCAATTGCCATAGCATATATAGAAGTGCCGGGTAACGTAGATATCGCTATTAATGACGATATGCTGTATGTAGACAACTATATTGATTTGGTAGTGATTGATATTAGTTCTCCCACAGAAGCTAGTGAGGTAGGACGATTGAAAAGCGCGTTTCCTGAGAAATTACCTCCATCAGATCCCAATTTCCCCATCGCTCAAATAGATTATGATAAGGGAGTTGTAATCGGATTTAAAGTTGAAGAGATTACCGAATTTGTAGAAGTAGGGCCGAGGAACAGCAATGGTTTTAGCACCATGGAAACCAGACAAATGAGCGGAGACCCTTCAGTAAGTTTTTTGAGCACAAGTTCTACCAATAAAGGCTTTACATCAGGTACGGGTGTAGCCGGCTCAATGGCGCAATTTGCTATTAAAGGAAACTCATTGTTTGCAGTACTTAATCAGTCCATGTTTACTTATGATATTTCTGATGAAACGGCACCAACTTTAAGTGGCGAGATCAACTTAAATTGGGAAGTAGAAACTATTTTCCCTAAGGACGATCATCTCTTTTTAGGTACTAAAAGCGGTATGATTATCTATGACGTTACAACACCAAGCAGCCCTGAATATGTTTCAAGGATTTCTCACATTAGAAGTTGCGATCCCGTTGTGGTAGAAGGCGATTTTGCCTATGTTACCCTTCGGAATGGCACTTCTTGTTGGGGAATAACCAACGAGTTACAAATAATCGATATCTCCGATTTGTCCAATCCTTTTATGATTGCTAGGCATAATTTGAATTCGCCATCTGGCTTGGGTATCGATAACAATGTTCTGTTTATCTGCGATGGAGATGAAGGTCTTAGAATCTTCGATGTAACAGATCCTTATGATGTGCTTCAAAATGAATTGACCAGCTTTAGCGATGTAATTGCTTACGATGTAATTCCGCTTAACGATGTACTAATGACCATTACCGACGAAGGGTTGTTGCAGTACGACTATTCAGACAAAAACACTATTTCATTAATAAGTACCATCAACATTGATAAATAAACCATTATGAAAACATTAAAAAATTCTACAAAGAGAATCAATCAACTCGTTCTCATTATTGCCTGTATGGCTTGCTTTACGGTTGTAACCGGAAAGACTAAAAGTCAGGATGTTGTTTACTTAAAAGATGGTTCGGTAATTAGGGGCACCATTATTAAAAGTGAAGGATCGCCTAAGATTAGAATACTTTCTGCTGGCAATCAATGGGTTTTTGATAAGAGCGAAGTGGATACCATTTCGATGCAAGAAGAAGTGCCGAACGTTAAAAAAAGCATTACTCTTAAGCCCAAAGGGTTCTATAGTTCATTTACAGTTTCGCCCATGCATGGTAGAGATAAATGGGATTCAGGAATTAAATCTTTTTCAATTCATTATGTAAATGGATATCAAATTAACCCGCATTGGGCGGCAGGTGCAGGGGTAGGATTTGAATTTTTTGATGGGGCTTTTTATACACTGTTTGGGCAAGGCACTTATACTTTATCGAATAAGAAATTTTCTCCATTTGCAGGTGTTAAACTTGGATATGCAATGCCAGCTAGCAATTATTACGTTTCAGGCGAAACGAAATCGAAGAGAGGAGGAATTATGGAAGAGTTTGAAATAGGAACTAAGAAATACCTGAATAGTAGGGTTGCCTTTATAGCTTCAATGGGCTATCGACATCAGCGAACCGAGGATCATTATTACGATTGGCAATCGGATGGAATAGTAGATGTTAAAAATTATTATCACCGCGTTTTTGTGCGATTGGGCTTTTTGTTCAGATGATTACCTGAAACGCATCAGCACGAAAAAAAAATAACCCATCAGTTGAGCTGTTGCTCAACTGATGGGTTATCTAATAATTAACCAGTTGGTTTTAATAACCTCCAGTTTTTATTTTGTGTAGTATTTGATGTCATCAAATCCAATTAGAGTAGTTTTTAAGGTCAAGTCAGAATCCGTAAGCTCTGTAACCACGTAAGTATCACCATTTATTCCACCAGCACTTTGTGTGTCAGTTATTACTAACGATGTACCATCATCATTTAGCACATATGTAAAAGTTCCGCTAGTACTATCAGATCCGTCATAATCGATACCGCTACAGATTCCTGCGCACTTTGCGAAATCCAAATATGAGTTATCGCCATCAGAAGATATCCCTGCAAGACTAGTAGAAGATATTGTCCATTTACCAACGATCATTTCTGCTGGAGTTTCTTCTTCTTCTTTTTTACAGCCAACAAATATGGCAGCCATTAATAATACTAGGAGAGTAGATTTAAATAATTGTTTCATAAGATTTAGTGTTTGTTATTTGATTTTGAAGGCGCAAAAGTAATGAGCTTTCATGTATTTGTAACCGTTAATAATTGCTGAATTCAAGTAATAAATGCAACTTTTGGGTTAAATAATAATTGATTCATTACAAATGTAGGTGTTTCATATCCAAACCTTTTTCTAGGCCTATTATTTAGCTTCAATTCTATCTCTTTAATCCTTTGTTCATTAAT
>JABSPQ010000289.1 GCA_013214205.1 Flavobacteriales bacterium | reverse complement strand
GATTAAAATGAGGAAGGGTAAAAATAATTTTTGCCTAAAACGCTACATAAATATTATGGCAATGAAAAAAGCAACAACCGAAGTACAACAGTTATTAACACCCAATTTAGCAAAAGTAGCTTAACGATGCGTAACATGAGTTAGCAATTAAACCTTTATTACAATGATTAAAACAATAATAAAATTAGCACTAGGACTTTCAATATTGTTCTCAGCTACAGCTTTCGGGCAAGACAGAGGCTTAGAAATAGCAAAAAAAGCGGAAGAAGTTGACAATGGCTGGGGGAGTAATTCGAACCAGTTAAAAATGACTTTAACCGATAGAAATGGGCGAAAAACTACCCGACAAATGCATGGTTATTCTAAAGAAGTAGAAGGCGATGGAGATATGTCTATGACTATTTTTGACACGCCCGAAACTGTGAAAGGAACTGCTAGCATGACTTACACTCACAAAACAGGCGACGACGATCAATGGCTGTTTATGCCAGCTATAGATAGAGTGAAGAGAATTTCATCATCAAGTAAGTCAGGGCCATTTATGGGTAGCGAATTTGCTTTTGAAGATTTATCGTCGCAAGAGGTTGAAAAATACACATTCAAATACATGAGCGAAGAAAAAATGAATGGTGTAGATTGCTTTAAAGTGGAGCGATTCCCTATCTCTAAAACATCAGGCTACAAACGAAATATTGTTTGGTTTAACAAAATGAATTACCGTCCAGAAAAAATTGAATTCTACGACAGAAAAAACGAGTTAATGAAAACCCTCACCTTTTCAGAATACAAACAATACAGCTCTAAATATTGGAGAGCTAGCGTTATGGAGATGATAAATCATAGAAACGGAAAAGAAACAAGATTGGATTTTACTAATCTAAAATTTGATATTGAATTAACCGAAGAAGACTTCTCGCAAAACGCGCTTAAAAGAGCTAAATAGTGAATAAAATACGTTTTGTTTTAGGGGTAATTTCCATTTCCCTGGTTGGCCTAGTACCTAATATTATTGCACAAGAAGAATCCGTTGATGAGCCCAAGTTCAAAAAGAAAGTAACTGGCCTTTTCAAAGGCGACTACAAATACTATCCTAAAGATGCGTTGTACGATGGTCAACATGATGAGTATTTTTCGTCCCTTTTTCAACCCGATATATATATAGAGTGGAAAAAAGGCAAACGACTCGTTCAGTTTACTGGCTTTAGCCGTATCGACCAACACGATGTACAGCGGTCTCATGCCGATATTAGAGAGCTTTATTATCAGGCCATCTTTAAAAAAGTAGAGGTTTCCGTTGGTGCGAAAAAGATCTTTTGGGGTGTTACCGAATCTAATCATTTAGTTGATGTGGTTAATCAGCTAGATGTATTGGAAGGGTTTGATGTAGAGCAGAAACTTGGTCAGCCAATGGTGCATGTATCTATAGATAAGAAATGGGGAACGCTCGACATTTTAGCTATGACGTATTTTAGGCAGATGCAATTTCCGGGGATCGAAGGCCGAGGCAGGCCAGATTTTGGTGGTATTGTGCCAATAATTACGTTCGAAAGCAACATGGAAGAATACAGTCCTAATTTTGCTATTAGATGGTCGCACAATTGGAAAGCATTCGATTTTGGCGTCTCCCACTTTTACGGAACCAGCAGAGTGCCCGTATTTACAATCACTGAAGATTTCGATTTCATTGTTCTCTACGAATTAATTAATCAAACTGGTTTAGAATTTCAGGCATCTCATGGTGCAATGATTTGGAAAGCAGAAGTAATTCACCGCGAAAGCAAGCGTAAAACAATTACTGCAGCCACCGTTGGAGGAGAGTTTACATTTGGCAACGTATTTATGTCGGGCATTGATGTTGGATTGATTGCAGAGTACAATTACGACGATAGAGGCGCCGAATTAATAAGTGCTTTAAACGACGATTTTTTCTTTGGTACAAGGTTGGCTTTTAACGACCGACAAAGTTCAGACATGATTGGCGGGATTATTTTAGATAGAACAAACGGCACATTGCGATATTTTGCAAAGGCGAATAGAAGACTGGGAAGTTCGTGGAAAATGAGTTTCGAAATATCTGGTTTCGATAACATCGATCAAGACGAGTTTCTTTACCTCCTTAGAAACGATGGATTTATGCAGTTCTCTTTAGCTAAATACTTTTAAAAAGTAGTTATGATAAAAGCAATCATTACAGGTACAACGGGTATGTTGGGAATGGGTGTGTTGCTGGAATGCCTCGAAAACAACGACGTTTCAGAAGTATTGATTTTTAACAGGACTTCAATTGGTATGAACCATCCTGAATTAAAGGAGGTGCTTACCAAAGATTTTTACGATTTAAGCAGCATAGCTAAAGAACTAGAAGGATACAATACATGCTATTTTGGTCTGGGCACTACATCCGTTGGAAAAGACGAACCAGAATACCACAAAATAACTTACGACCTTACCACCACCTTTGCCAAAGCAGTTCTTAAAAACAATACAGATGTTACCTTCTGTTATGTATCGGGTGTTGGTACAGATTCGTCGGAAAAGGGAAAATCGATGTGGGCCAGAGTTAAAGGAAAAACAGAAAACGCATTAATAGCAATGCCCTTTAAAGGCAGTTTTGCATTCCGGCCGGGGTACATTCAACCGCTAAAAGGAGCCAAAGCAAAGTCGGGTTCTGTTAATTTTTTCTACGCACTTTTCAAGCCGTTATACCCATTATTAAAGCGAATGCCGAGCATTATTACAGATACCACAAGTATTGGGAAAGCAATGATTAGCCTTTCTAAGAATGGTTATGATAAAAACGTGATTGACGTAATCGACATCAACAAATTGGCAAATTAGAAACGATATTCACCTAATGTGATTCCTCTTCTTCTTTCGTTCGAAGTGTCTTTATATACACTACAATATTTTCCAATTCCACTTCCGAAAGCATAGTGCCATAAGCCATCATAGCGCCTTTACCATCTCTAACAATTGCAGTTGTGGAGCTGTCGCTCATTGTAGAAATAATCAAATTTTTCGCTCCAGCCAAACCCTTATCTCCTAAAGGACCGTGGCACATTAAACAAGTTTGCGTGTAAACAGTTGCTCCGTCTCTATCCACGTGCTCTTGCCCGTAAGAACTAAATCCCAGCACAATTAGAGCCGATAAAATTGCAATTTTCTTCATGATTTTAAAATATTTTCAAATGTAACATTCAAATAACTCATGACCAACTTGTGTGCCAGAATATATATCCATCTCGTCTCAATAAAACTGGTTGGTAATTACTATTTTCACTTCATGATAAAATCAACCCAACTTTTAAAAGGAATACTTTTAGTGATAGTTATTAGTGGTTTAACAGCCTGTGGCGCAAAGCACGATGCAAAAAAGATTACAAAAACATATTGTAAATGTATGGACAGTGCTGATGGTTTAAAGGATAAAGCAACCTGTTTATCCGACGCAACTGCTGACTACACTTCTGCTATATCTGAATTGGAAGCAGACGAGATAGAAGCTTTTACAGATGGTTACAAAGCAGGTTTAAAAAGCTGCGATTAACCTAAAGTAAGTTGTCTCTTACCTCTCTTACAGAGACGTGAAGGGCAACTAGCTGATCTTCTTTAATTTCTTCGTCCGCGGCAATCATAGCCCAAACGGGTCTCCGCAGCTGCTTAATAGTTTCGGAAACTTCCGCGCAATCTTTAGAGTCATTAAACAAGTGGAGCATTCTCAGTACGCTTTGGTACTTGTAATTATGTCTCCAAACCGCCTTGTCTATTTCTTCGGTTCTTAATTCTTTATTGTGAATCAACATCGATGTCGAAACATGCATCGCCTCAATCCAGCCACCCGCAACCATAATTGTTGCCAATTCAGCTCGGTCATTTGAATGCATATGCTTTTGAGCTTTTTCAATAGCCTCAGAAAATAATACTGCAACATCAATAGTGCTATCCTTTGTACTTTCTATTATTTGCCCCAACAATTCCTTATCAAAAGCGTGCTCAATATTAAGTTGATCAGCCAATCTCATAACTGCATTTAAACCATTCATTGCATCCTGGTGTTGCCCATTAACGGTTGCGTATGAAACATATGCGCAATACGCACCCATGCCCAAAGCCTTTTGCTTGTTAGTAGAGTACTGAGATAATTTTGCAGGCGCTAAACAGTATTGATTGTTGTATTTAAAGCCTGCCAAGCTCATGATTTTATAGGATTCAAAAGATTCCCATATAGCCGCCTTCACATGGGTCAATTCCTCTTGGTATCCTTCAACCAATACAGAATCTCTTTCGTAATCATAAACCTCCTGAAGATAAGTAACCTCTTCCTCTTCCGCACAACCAGCTAGTAATGCGATAATTACACTAGCCAATATCAATTTTATCCTACTCATTGCTTTTTGTTGAGACGATATTTTATTCGAACTCCCAGTAAAGATAGGGTTTAGAAGGCTACAAAAATGGAAACGCTAAATTATAAATCGATTAAACGCGATACCTTAAAGATGCGCAACTCCTCCCAATAGCCTTACTCATGGCTCATTTAACGTTTAAGAGAATAAAACTCATTGGAAAAAGATAGTTAAAACTGATTCGCTCTAAACAACTTCTATTTGGCAGAAACAAGCTTCCCTTTTTCCCAAGCTCCAGCTTCCTTTTTCCCATCAGGATACAACATAGTTCCTTTTCCATGAAACTTACCTGCCAAAAATTCGCCTTTATAAATCCGTCCATCCTTATAAGTCATAGTGCCTTTTCCTGCTATATGATCCTCAACAAACGAACCTTCATAAACCTTTCCACTTTCTTCCCAACGCATAGTGCCCTTTCCATGTCGCATATCCGCTTTAAACTTCCCTGTGTAATGATTTCCATTAGCATAATATAATTGGCCCTTTCCTTGCTGCATATTGTCCACCCAATTACCCTTATAAATTGTACCATCGTGGTAACTAAGCTTGCCTTCTCCATTAAAATTTCCACCAACCAACTCACCTTCATAAATCAGGCCTGCTTCCAATTTCAACAGATGGTAACCATCGGGAAGCCCGGCAACCTGAGCAAAAGAACTAGCGCCAAACAGAAAAGTAAGTAGCAGACAAGAAAGAATTAATTTGATTTTCATCTTAAAAACAATGCAGTTTAATTAATTGTGAAGTTACTTAACTAAAACGACATACTAAATCACAGCAGTATGAAAAAGCAGCTCCCCTTCCTTAAGCTACCGTGTGTACACAAGTATTTTGAGTATCTTGGTGTCCCAAAATGGAAATAGATTTTTAAGGATGCTTTGGAGACCGCAGGTTACAGCTCCGAGCAAGAAAGATGGTCAGTGAATTATTTACCAAATGTGTTCACTCAATTCGTCAAATATCAAATGATAATGCCAGCCAACGAGCTTGGTATCGTTTTCTAAGAAACG
>JABSPQ010000029.1 GCA_013214205.1 Flavobacteriales bacterium | reverse complement strand
CAAATACCCCTGCCATTGAATTTGGTAAAAACACCCCTGCCGTAAGAGAAAGATTTGAAAAAGAAATGTTTTATGAAAGGACACCTGATTGGCTTTGGAGTAATTCCCCAAATGAATTTGACGTAAGAGATTTAGGGTACTATGTCGGATATGCAATTGCTGAAAAACACTACAACAAATCTCCTAACAAACAACAAGCTATTAAGGAATTAATTGAATTAGATTATAGCAAACCAAAAGAAATTGATGATTTCATAGACAGAGTTGATTATTTTTCAAAAACGATTGAGGAGCTAAAGAAAGAAGACAAAGAGAATAGACCCAAAGTTCTCAAAGTTCAACAATTTGAAAATGGAGCTGAAAATGTTGACCCTGAAATAAAACAAATAACTGTTGCGTTTTCCGAAAAGCTTAATGGTTACAATACAGGACTAGATTATTCAGACTTGGGAGAAACTGCTTTTCCTAAAGTTGCAAGTGGAGAATGGTCTAGTGATTCAACTTCATGGACACTTGAGGTTGAATTAGAGTCAGAAAAACATTATAAATTTTGGATAACAAGTAATTTTAGAACTGAAAGCGGTATTGCCATATTGCCACATCTAATTGAATTTAAAACAAGATAAAATAAAGCCAGCAGGTAACAACTAAGCGTTCGTGTGGCTTGCAAAGCCGAACATGAACGTGGTGTTGACTAAACATTGGGACGGTAACTATCTCTTTTCTGGATTAAATCATCTATGGGTTTTGCGCATCATTTCGCATCCTGATATGAGCGCTCATTTTGCGCACTTTTTTGTTCTTTACTCGATCTCCACCTTTTTAACGAGAAGAGAATCAAGGTTTTCTACCTTTAGAGTAGGTTTTGAAAATTTTTCAGCGCCTCTTGAACATAACTTCTCCATTACACCTTGGTGTTTATTTTTTTATTTGCCGTTTCCGAGTAGTGTTTTGTTGATTGAACTTATCTAACCAATACTTTGGTGGAGCTCGACCAGAAAAGGTATAACGCGTAAGGAGTTTCCCCTTCTTGCATTTGGGACAACGTAAATGCTGATTGATTCTCACTTTCATCTTAGGTTTTCCAAGTTGTTTTTGGAGATCTTTGAGATAAATACGTTTCCCAGTACTACTCAAAAATCCAAAATGACGGATGCGCACGAACGATTTGGGTAAAATATGCAAGGCAAAGCGTCGAATAAACTCTGTTGTTTTTAGAGGTAGAAGTTCTTTTCTCCCATCTTTCTTATAGTTTTTCAGACTGAATGTGACATGTTTCTTATCTGCCGATACGATGCGGTGATTACTGATGGCGATTTGATGAGTATACCTTCCTAAATACTCTACTACAGACCTTGCATTCCCAAATGGTTTCTTTGCATATATCACCCACAACTTACTGAATAGAGCATCAAAAAGCGATTTGTCTTTGATTCCATTTTTGCGCAGTTCAGAGACAAATTGTGCCCTAAAAACTGGACTCATTTCTAGTACAGGAAACAAAAACTCATTGCCCTTTGGAGCATGTTTCCAACGTCCTTTTTTATTTACTCCACCAGCAGGAACAATACAATGTAGGTGAGGATGCAAACTTAGATTTTGTCCCCAAGTATGAAGTATAGCAATCATGCCTGTTTTTGCGCCCAAGAAGGCAGGATTATCACCAAAACCTTTAATAACTGACCATGCTACTTTATAGAGTGTTCCATATAATAGGCGAGGGTTGTGAAGAGCGAGTTGGTTGAGTTCACTCGGTAAGGTGAAAACGATGTGATAGTATCCCACCGCAAGTAATTCTTGTTCTCTTTTCTCAATCCATTCCTCTCGTTTATGCCCCTGACATTTGGGACAATGACGATTTCTACACGAGTTGTAACTTATGTGTATATGCCCGCAACTCGTGTGATTACATTCATCTATATGCCCACCAAGTTCAGCTGTTCGACATTTACTCAATGCAAATAAGGTACGTTTCTGCCACCCGTTAAGGGAACTTTTTTCAATCGTTCTTAGGTGAAGTTTCAAAATACGCCCAAGCTCATATCGAGGTTTCATTTGGAGTTCATTATATCCAGGGAATAAACCCGATCAAGTGGAGAGAAGGCCATTTGTTTATCGATCCGACTGATGTGCAAATACAGCATGGTTGTTTCGATGGCACTGTGACCGAGCAAGTCTTTTAAACTCACGATGTCAAGTCCCATTTCTAAAAGATGGGTAGCATAACTGTGACGAAGTGTATGACAGCTAATCTTCTTCTGCAAATGAGCATTCTTTCTAGCTTGAGAAATCACGAACCCAACAGCACTTTCTGAATAACGAGAGGCCTCATTTTGGGGATTGCTTTTGTAAAATAAAAAACCTGTTGGATGTTCAATTTTGAGGTACTTCTTTATGCCTCGAAGGGTCAAGTTTCCGATGGGAACATAACGATCTTTTCTGCCCTTTCCCTGACGAATATGCAGCATCTTTCGGTCAAAATCAATATCGACAACCTGTACATTAAGTAACTCATGTCGTCGCAAGCCACAATCATACATCAAGCTAATTAATACCCGATGCTTTAAGAGTTTTGGAGCAGAAATCAGACGTTTCACTTCCGATTGAGAAAGAACTACGGGCAACTTTTTTGATCTTTCAATAGAAGGTAAAACCAAATGTTTGTTTTCCATTCCATAGAGCTTGTAGAGTGCACGAAGCCCGTAAACGGTATGTTTAAAATAGCTTTCAGAAGGTGTTTTATGGAGATTCTTCAAGTGTTGCAAATAATCCAAAACACTTTCTTTGTCACACTCACTCGGACAACACCCAAAATGCAAAGCCATCCGTGATAAACAACGACTGTAATTTACAACTGTACTATCACTTTTCCCCGCCAACTCATAATGACGACGAAGCTTGAGGTAGGATAATTTGAAAGAAGGAAGTTCTTTGCATGCCTTCTCGATTAGAGTTTTACTTTTTTTTCATAATTTCAAGTATTGATTTTAAGAACTTCAAGGTCGGTCTTTTTTCGGAAATGGGAAAAGGCTACCCTTTGGGGTTTAGTTCAACAAAGGCTTAAAAAGCATACGGAGCTTATGCTTCGTGAAACAAATCTTAGTTAGAAAATCATTGTTATCTTCGAAAGACAAATCTAGGTTGAGAGTCCGTACGACTTTCTAGCCTAGGTCGTTATAACCAACTACAATTACACCCGAAAATTACCAGCGGTTTTTGGGTACTTCCTT
>JABSPQ010000288.1 GCA_013214205.1 Flavobacteriales bacterium | reverse complement strand
GTTTTACCAGAAACATGATCATAATGCCAGCAAATCAATTCACTTTCATCCGTGTAGGGCTTTGCCTGAATACTGTCATCTACAATGAAAACAGCTTCATTATCAACAAGCTCCTGACAAATTACTTTGGCCTGTTTCCATACATGCTTCTCATTCACAAAACCACTAGACAAGAGTCGAGTGAATTTATCATGACTTATTACATTGTCTGTAATATCTGATAACCCTGTACACGTTACCTGAAAATAACTGGCCATTAAGCCCTCCTGATAAATCTGCAATAAGTTTTCAATATCCATATGTAAATTTATCATTTATAACTGCGTAACATGAGTTATTTATATAATCAAATAGTTTAACTTTAATCATCTAATTGGCAACCCTGTCGTAAGTTAAACATGGATAGTAAGAATCGCAAAATTGATGTAATTGGTCTTGAAAAGATCGTTGAGAAAGCCGAAAGGATTTTAGCAGATGAGATTTTGCTTGAAAAGCAGAATGGGGGTTTTGTTTCAATGCTTCAAGATGTAGTTTCTCTTAAAGGTATCGGATCGGAAGCGAACATAGAGTCGTTTTATGATAAGGTGGAAGAAATTGTTGGTGCCGCAATGACGCTTGATTTCTCTGAACGAGTTGAGTTTACTTCTCTAGAAGGATTAGAGGGGAAGAATTTGTTCAATCTTTTTTATCTTACAATTAACACGATTTTCGAACAGGTAGAGTCTTTGATGGTGAGCAGTAAAACTGTAAATTCCATCATCTCCGACATTTCTGATACATTGATATTCGTTACTTCTGAAGCTGGTAAGATAAAATTCGTAAATGATATAGCCGAGCGGGATTTGGGAATTAAATCAATTGATTTAATTGGCAGCTCGATCACTCAATTTGTTGAATCGCCTGAGGAATTTTTAAAATGGATTCGAAGCAAGGAAACTATTAATGGGCAATTGGTCAAATTGCAATCCGATCAGTTTAATTGTAAAACGGAACTTTCTATTATTAAATGCATTAATGATCTTCAGCTCGATGAATATGTGTTGAAGTTTAAAAAGCATGTAAAATCTAATCCGATAAAAGAAAATGGCAACGACGCTATAAGTATCGACGCTAATGAACGGTTTTTAGAAGCGATAGAAATTATTTTGGCAAAATTAAAGACCGAGGGGAGAACGCCCAACAACGAGGCGTCCATGAGTATTGAAGTGTTTGGTGATAGGACCATAATTTCTAAAGTAAAATGCGGAACTCGATCTTTTACCAAATCTCATTTAAGGAAATTTGGGTTGCGCTATAACCTTAATTTTAATTGGTTTTTTAGAACTTCTAATAGTTTGTGGAATGAGAACACAGATGCGGATAAAAAAGAAGTATTAAAGGTTAGAAGAGAGCTTAGTTATGCCAATAAAAAATTCAATAAGCTAAAAAAGGAAAAAGAAGAATTAACCGAAAGGCTTCTTGAATCTTTACAAAAACGCTTGGACGAAAAATAGTAACCTAGTTAAGGTTTTTGAATCCATTGCACCATTCTTTCGCTTTTTCCATATCGGTAAAAAACTTAGTAGGCACAGGCGGCTTGTCGTAAGTGATGTACATGGATGCAATTAGTTTTGTTGATAGGCTATTGATTGCAATTGCGGTACAACTGATTCCTGTAATTGCATCGATTTGCGCTAAATATGCCCGAGTAGCCTTGTCCACCTGAATGATGCTCCCTAAATTTGCAACCAAGGGCATTGTTCTGCCTTTCGAGAACTTTAGTCTAAAGGCAACATTTTGTTTGGCCATTTCAAGATTCATAGACTTAAGCCCTTGCTTAATGTTATAAAACATTATCCCATCATCAATCCACATTTCCATGTATTCATTTTCTGCGTTCTCAGTATAGTCTGTATGGTTTGCAAGGGTATTCATGTAAAATGATATTTAAACTTATTAAATAATTGCTTCGTATGGTTATGAGAAATTGAAAGGTTGAAGTTACAATTTTCGGTGGTTAGGCAAAGCTAATTGATGCTGGGATAGAATTCTTGTTAAGTGGTTTCTTTTAAGAAAAAGAAGGATGGGAGACTGTTGAATTTGAACTAAAAACTAATTTAGTGTCAATAGGAAGCTAAAAAGATGCTGTTATTCAGCTCTCCTTCACAGGTATCTTTCTAAATCATTTTCTGGTATTTTACCTAATTGTATGAGGTTAACTCATATAGGTGGTAATGAATGATTAAAATTTAACAACCATAAGACCCGAATTCTAATAAGCCTCTCATCTGAGGCTTATTTTTTTAAAGAACATTGTCGATTATTACCAGTCAATGGTTCATAAGTAGCCAACTTGCCCGATCGAGGTATTAACTTATCGGGTAGTTTTGTGGTTATTATGTTGAGTAAATTAACTTCTCTTTTTCCTGTTTGGGTAATTCTTGCGAGTGTAATTGCATTAATTGAGCCGGCTTCAATTGCTTGGTTTAATGGTCCTTTTATCACTTATGGGCTTGGGTTTATTATGCTGGGCATGGGGATTACCATTAATGTTTCTGATTTTAAGCAGATTTTAAAATTCCCGTCTTGGGTTGGAGTAGGGCTTGCTTTACAATTTACAGTAATGCCTTTGTTTGGTTACTTTTTAGGTTACCTGTTTAAATTGCCCACCGAATATGCTGTAGGGTTGGTTTTAGTGGCTTGTTGCCCTGGCGGAACAGCATCTAATGTAATTGCATTTTTGGCTAAGGTCAACGTGGCTTTGTCGGTTTGTATGACGGTGTTCTCTACCTCTGCAGCCATAATATTAACACCTTTACTAACAAGTACTTTAGTTGGAAGCCGAGTAGATGTAGATGCTTTAGGATTGTTTATTAGTACGCTGAAGGTGGTTTTTGTGCCAGTTTTTCTGGGCGTAATGATAAACACTTATTGGCCTCAGGCAACAAAAAAGGTAGTTAACTTTTCTCCATTAGTAGCAGTGGTGCTGATTGCTTTAATCGTTTCGAGCGTAATTGGTTCGCAAAAAGAACAAATATTAAGTTCGGGTTTAAATATACTTTATGCAGTTGTTTGTTTGCATCTTGGTGGTTTTGTATTTGGGTATTCTATAGCGAAACTGCTTTTAAAGAAAACAAATGTTGCGCGAACGATTTCGATAGAAGTAGGTATGCAAAACTCTGGATTAGGAGTAGTGCTAGCGCGCAATAATTTTGCTAGCCCATTAACGGCAATTCCATCTGCCATATCGAGCTTAACACATTGCTTAATTGGAAGTATAGCAGCGGCAATGTGGCGTTCGAAAAATGAGAAGGATTGAGGTAATTAATAGTAAAATCGATTGTGAATTTGGTGAAGATCGAATGAGATGGAAGGGATTCAGAATCAAAAGTTTATTTAAATTAACACAATAGTTTATTAACTTAGTAGTATCAAATATTCAAACAAACATAAATAAAGCACACTTATGAAAGATTTAAACCAGTCGAATACAGTTAAAAACAAACTTAAGCAGTACTCTTTAATGGCAGGTGCTCTTGCTGTTGCTGCTCCTAGTGCATATGCGGAAGTTCAGTATATGGATATCCCAGATACAACAATTACTTTGGGCGATATTTATGCACTTGATTTAAATGATGATGGTACTCCTGATTTTGCTTTTTCAATTGCGAGTAATTCAGGAAATGGTACTATTATAGGTTTTGAAACTTCGTACAAAAATGTTATTGCAGCGGCTAGTGCTTATGGTGCAAATCGCATGCAGTCTATGTCTACTGTGTTTATTGATGACAATTTTAGAGTTCCTCTTGTAAAGGAAGCGAATGCTGTAATCGGAACTTCTAGTGTTTGGAATACGTTTGCTGGTGTTGTTGTTCCTGGTTTAGCTGCATTTTCAGATATTTATAATCAGTTAGCTGGTAATGTTACTAATTCGGGTTTAGCTTGGAATGATGTTGCTGACATGTACATTGGGGTGAAATTAGATCTTTCCGGTGCTGCGCATTACGGATGGATTAAGTTAACTGTAGGTGCTGGTGGAGCTTCTGTTACCATTAAGGAGTTTGCTTACAACGATATTGCAGATGCTTCTATTGAAGCAGGTGCAACCGTAACAGGTATTGAGCAAAGAAACGAAAGAGCAACTACTGTTTATAGCTACGGGAGAGACGTTAAAGTGCATGTATCTAGCAGTAAAGGCGGATCTGTAGTTGTTTATGATGTGTTAGGTAAAGAAATTCAAAGCATTCGTTTTGATGGGAGAGATACTCGTTTTACCGTAAATGGCAATAAAGGAGTTTACTTGGTTAAAGTAACTTCTGGCTCAAACACCACAACAAGGAAGGTATACATTAACTAACAACTAGTTTTGTAGTGTAGCTACCTCTTCTTGTAATTCTTGTATAATTCTTAGCATCCTATTTATTTTTAGATTGTCGGGGTCGTGCTCCTCGTTCTGAATGCTGCAATTGAATTCCCATAATTCAATCACATCGTTAATCGGAATTTCGTAAGGCGTGTAAGTGTTGTTGTCGGAACTGAGCAATAATGTATTGTTTTCGGCAATTTGATTAAACACACGTTTGTAAACAATGCCATCATTAAGGGTAATCATTACATACGTTTTACCGTCTTTAATATCTGCAACATCTTCCACGTACCTGCCCACTACATAAGAACCATTTTTAAGTGGAAGCATAGAATCGCCTTTAATAAGAAATGCGCGGTGCTTGCCATTGGTAACAAAAGGAAGCTTGATTTTGTCGAGCTGAGAAATGTATTCGGGATCAGAATAGCCCTTTAAATACCCTGCCGACGCAGAAATTGGTACCACCTCAATTAGGTTTTCGTTGTTTTTGTCTACCAAAATAGGGAAGAGTACCCGGTGATTTCCAATGTCGATAAACGAACTATTGTTTGCCTTAGTAAGGTCGTTTTGCACTATTACATCGATGGGAAGATTGAAGAATTTCGACATGTCTAAGAGTGTTACGACCGACGGCTCAGACCGTCCTTCCTCATAAGATCCTATTCTTGATCGAGAGACTTTTAACTCGTCTGCAAACTGCTCTTGCGTTAAGCCCCTTTCTTTTCTAAGGAAGCCGATGTTTTTTGATAAATAACTCATAATACTACAAATCTAAGCAATGATTGCCTGTAAATGTAGTTAAATTTATAAAAAAATTAACGAGGATCAAAATTCATATAATTTAAACAACCAATTATGTGTGGTAGATATGCGATAGTAACTAAGGTGAGAGCCATTGAAAAAAGATTTGAAGTGGAGGCGCCAGCTGAGTTTAAGTTCGACCCGAACGTGAATGTGTCGGCGGGGAATATGGCTCCTGTAATTACAGGGGATAAGCCTAACGAACTTCAGGTGTTTCAATTTGGATTTACACCAGATTGGGGTAAAAAGCAATCGTATGTTATTAATGCGAGGTCTGAAGGTGATTTTAATAAAGACAACGACGATAAGTACACCGGGAAAATGGGAATAGTTAGAAAACCCATGTTCCGAAAATCCATTCGTTCTCGGCGATGTTTGGTGGTGGCAGATTGTTTTATTGAGGGGCCAGAGAAAGAAAAGCTGAGCAAACCATACTTAGTTTATTTAAAAGATGGTAAACGTCCGTTTGCATTTGCAGGTATTTGGGATGAGTGGGGAAACCCAAGTACAGGAGAAATCATCCAATCATTTGCAATCATTACCACTGTTTCTAATGGCATCACCAAGAAGATTGGTCACCACCGATCGCCAGTTATCTTACACGCCGAACACGAACGGCTTTGGATTGATGAGCAAATACCTTTGGATATTGTGTTGGGTTTGCTTCAGCCGTTTCCAGAAGATTTAATGAATGCTTATCCTATTTCAAAAGAAATTAAGTCGCCCAAGGCAAATTACATGGATCTGTTAAAGCCAATAGGACAACGGATCAACAAGGAGTATGAATACGAAATTTACGAAGAAATTAAACTAGAAGGAATGGGCGAAACGGAAGCAAGAAACAGGAGGAATAACGAAGGCCAACAAGGTTCACTTTTTTAAATTATTAAGGATGAAAGTAGAAAAGGTAAATGCAGAAGAGGTAGAGGTTTCGCAAGAAGTAGTGCTCAGTAAAATTTGTGAGATAAGGGGCGAAAGGGTAATGCTAGAGAAAGATTTAGCAGCGCTTTATGAAATAGAAACAGAGGTGCTGATGCGAGCAATAAGGCGAAATACTGAACTTCTTTCGGTGCACTTTATGTTCGAGTTAAGTCGTGATGAAAATGAAGCACTGAGGCCCCTGTCTATTATTTTGAAAAGAGAAAAAGAAGAAATACGGCACTTGCCAATAGCCTTTACAGAACATGGCATATTGCAGGTGGCGAATGTTTTAAGAAGTAAAAAAGTAAAGTACATAAGCGTGCGCATTACCGAGATTTTTATAGAAACTCGAAAGCGAATTTTAACCCACGAAAGTTTGTCGGTAGAAATAGATAAACTCCGCAAGCAAGTGGGTGAACACGATAAAGAAATAGATTTATTCTTAGAGTATTTAGAGCAATCCAAACAAGCAGAATTAGAAAGAAACCAAATAAGAAGCGTAGGCTTTGAAAGGAAGGATAACAACGGGTTAGCAGTTGTTTAGTTGCTCCTATTCGTAAGGAGGTAATCCTTACAAACGACCATAGAATTTCACAATTGTTTAACTGAGCGCAATGCTCGGAAAGGAAGAGGTATGTACCTTAATAACCATACTTATTACAGCCTTAGGTACGGCACAATTAAGCCCGAGGATCTTTTGCAAATGGCAAAAGATAATGGGGTAAAGGAGCTTGCTTTAACTGATATTAATAGCACTTCTGCTTGCATGGACATGATTCGCTTGTCGCCCAAATACGGAGTGAGAATAATTGTGGGAGTCGATTTTAGAAATGGAGCAGAGCAGCAGTATGTTGTTTTGGCCAAGAATAACGAGGGGTTTCGTGCCATAAATACTTACCTGTCGAAATATTTACACAAGGGTGAAGCCTTTCTTGCTCAACCTGATCTAATGAAGGATACAGTTGTAATTTATCCTTACCATGGTTTCTCTGAGCGCAGTTTAGAGGCAAACGAATACCTTGGCGTAAAACCGCAAGACCTGAATAGGTTGAGGTTTTCTAAGTGGAACCGCCGTCGTGAGAAGTTGGTGGTGTTACAAACTGTATCGTTTCAGAGCAAGAAAGGTTTCAATACCCACAGGTTGTTAAGAGCAATAGCCAACAATACCTTGTTGAGTAAACTGCAAATTGAAGAACAGGGAAGTGAGGACGATGTGATGTTGCCAGTGCAAAAATTGATGGCTGTTTTTTCTGATTTTCCAGAATTAATAAGCAATACAAATGAGGTGTTGAGGCAGTGCGGTATCTCGTTCGATTTTTCGGGTTCGCTTCCTGCCAATCAAAGTAGTTATTCGGGTAACGAGGAACTGGATTATAGATTTGTAGAAAAACTGTGTTACAGCGGGCTGCATTATCGCTATAAAAAACCAGGGAAAAGAATTTTTGCGAGGATCAAAAAGGAGTTGGAGGTAATTAAAGAGAAGAAATTTATCTCCTACTTTTTAATCAATTGGAAAATATTAAAATATGCACGCCAGCAAGGGTATTTCTATGTAGGGCGCGGGAGTGGTGCCAATAGTATTGTTGCTTACTTGTTGCGAATTACCGATGTAGATCCTGTGGAACTCGATTTGTATTTTGAACGCTTCATTAATTTGTACCGAAAAAACCCACCCGATTTTGATATAGATTTTTCGTGGATGGATCGGGATGATGTGATTCGATTTATTTTTGATCATTTTCCGAATGCCGCTTTGCTAACGGTGTACAATACTTTTCAGTACAAGGCAGCCGTGCGAGAACTGGGTAAGGTTTTTGGTTTGCCCAAGTTAGAAATGGATGTGCTTACCAGAGGGAAGTTTCAGTACAAGAGCCTCGATAAAATTTCTAAATTGGTGCTAACCTATAGTCAGCTATTGCAAGGTTTTCCCAATTATTTAGGTATTCACTCTAGCGGAATAGTGATCTCTGAAAAGCCGTTGCATTGCTACACTGCTACATTTATGCCACCCAAAGGATTTCCTACCACGCAATTTGATATGGTGGTGGCGGAGGATATAGGTTTGTATAAATTCGATATTTTGAGCCAGCGAGGATTGGGGAAAATTAAGGATACGGTGGGCATAATAAAGTACAACCAGCCCAATCACAAACCGTTTGATATTCACGATATAAAGGCGTTTAAAAAGGACAATAAAATCAAGCATATCCTTAGAAATGCACAGGCCATAGGTTGTTTTTATGTGGAATCGCCAGCGATGCGGATGCTGTTGAAGAAGTTGCAAGTAGATAATTACTTGGGGTTGGTGGCGGCCAGTTCGGTAATTAGGCCAGGCGTGGCTAAATCGGGTATGATGCGGGAGTACATCCTGAGGTATCGCTATCCAGAGAAAAGAAAAGAGGCACACTATATTATGCTCGATATAATGCCCGAAACTTTTGGTGTGATGGTTTATCAGGAAGATGTAATTAAGGTGGCGCATTATTTTGGAGGGCTCAGTTTGGGCGAGGCAGATATGTTGAGGAGGGGCATGTCGGGTAAGTTTAGGTCGAGAGATGAGTTTATGAAAGTGAAGGATAAGTTTTTCGACAACTGTGCTGATAAAGGCCATTCGCTAGAGCTTGTTAGGGAAGTGTGGCGGCAGATAGAAAGTTTTGCTGGCTATGCTTTTGCCAAGGGGCATTCGGCATCTTATGCGGTAGAGAGTTATCAAAGCTTGTTTTTAAAGGCGCATTATCCTTTGGAATACATGGTTGCTACCATTAATAATTTTGGCGGATTTTACCGAACCGAATTGTATGTGCACGAAGCAAAAATGCATGGCGCTACCATTAATGCGCCCAATGTTAATAAAAGCGGGTACGAAACTATCATTAAAGGAAAGCAGATTTATTTGGGTTTTATTTTATTGAGATCGTTGGAAACAAAGGTTGCTAAAAGTATTGTGCGAGAGCGGGAGCGGAGTAGTGAATATATCGATCTTGATAACTTTATTGATCGGGTTCGAATTAGCATGGAGCAAATTTCTATCTTGATAAAAGTAAATGCTTTTCGATTTACGGAAAGAAATAAGCGGGAGTTGCTGTGGGAGTCGCACATGAAAATAAACAAAATTGTTTTGGACGAACAGGTGGTAGATTTATTTAAGGTAGAGCGCATGCAATACGAAACGCCAAAGTTGCCGTCGGATCAATTTGAGGATGCATTTGACGAAATAGAACACATTGGATTTCCGATGTGTAATTCGTTTGATATATTGCAGGATCCACCCAAAAGTAAATTGTTGGCAAAGGATCTTGTAGGGCTTAAGGGCAAAAAAGTAACCATTGTTGCTGCCATGGTAACGGTTAAAAACACCAAAACGGCCAATGATAGCATAATGCATTTTGGAACTTTTATCGATTACGTGGGCGATTTTGTTGATACGGTTCACTTTCCTTCGGTGGCATCTCGCTTTCCTTTTAGAGGCAGGGGGATTTATTCGATAACGGGTGTAGTTACGGAAGAATTTGATTGCTATAGCATTGAAGTAGAATCTATGGAACGACTGCCCATTATAGAAGATCCTAGATATTTGGTGCCCAATAAGGCTAAGAAAGTGGCGGTATGACGGATAACGAAAAAAGAACAATTTTACATATGGACCTCGACACCTTTTTTGTGTCGTGCGAAAGATTGATAGATAGCAAACTCAACAATAAAGCTGTGCTGATAGGTGGTGTGAGTGATAGAGGTGTGGTGGCGGCCTGTAGTTATGAGGCCAGGGCTTTCGGGGTGCATTCTGCCATGCCAATGAAAATGGCGCGTCAGCTTTGCCCTGAGGCTATTGTGTTGCGAGGTAATTCGGCTACTTACACCAAGTATTCGGAGTTGGTTACAGATATTATTAAAGAAGAAGTGCCGCTGTATGAAAAATCATCTATCGATGAATTTTACATTGATATGACAGGCATGGATAAGTTTTTTGGGTGCCTTTCCTTGGCCACCGAATTGCGAGAAAAAATTATGCGAGAAACAGGTTTGCCAATTTCCTTTGGGATGTCGGGTAATAAAACGGTTTCGAAAATTGCCACAGGAGAAGTAAAACCCAACAACCAGATTAAGATAGAAAGAGGAACTGAAAAAGAATACCTTGGTCCGCTCTCTGTTCGGAAAATTCCGATGGTGGGAGAAAAAACGTTTCGTTCGTTGTGCGACCTTGGTTTAAAAAGAATTCATTCTATTCAGGAAATGCCTATGGAAATGGTGTCGAAAGTATTTGGGAAAAGCGGTGCCATGATTTGGAAAAAGGCGAACGGAATTGATAACTCGCCGGTGGTAGCTTATCGAGAAAGGAAGTCCATTTCTACCGAAAGAACTTTTGACAAAGACACAACCGACATTACGAAGTTAACTGGCATAATGTCATCTATGGCCGAAAATCTTGCTTTTCAACTGAGGCGAGGAGGGAAGTTAACCGCTTGCGTGAGTGTTAAAATTCGCTATTCAGATTTTAATACGCACACTTTGCAAAAACGAATTCCTTATGCGGCTGCAGATCATGTGTTGATACCATTGATAATGGAGCTGTTTAAAAAGATTTATAATCGAAGATTGTTGGTTCGTTTGATTGGTGTAAAATACAGTCATTTAGTTGGCGGGGCACACCAAATTAATTTGTTTGAAGACTCTTCTAAAATGATGGATTTGTATCAGGCTATGGATGAAATGCGTGATAAATATGGAGATAGAGCGGTGGTTAGAGCAGTGGGTATGGGCACTAAAAGTATCAGTAGGTTTAACCCTTTTGATGGAGAACCTCCACCTCTGTTGCCAAATAGAAGGAGATGAATATAGAATTTACGCAGATGTACCGATAAAATAGATAATGAGATACATAAAATTGCACAAGAAATAAATTATATTTGTTTATCTCGCTATAACCAAGGGGGATATGTAATTGGACAAGCAGTATTTTTAGAATTAGTATTATATATAACGACGATATGGAGAAGTTGGATGAGATTTTGTTGATAGAGGATAATGAAACAACAAATTATTTAAACCTTCGATTGTTAAATAAATTAAACGTTGCCAGTAAGATTACTGTTCAAACAAACGGTAAAAAAGCCATGGATTATCTGGATGATTTACATAATAATAAGCCTTGTCCAGCATTAATTTTTCTAGACTTAAAAATGCCAGTAATGGATGGCTTCGAATTTTTAAAAGAATTCAATAAGCATGCTTGCCGGAAAAATGGAAAAACAAAGGTGGTTGTATTGTCTACGTCTCCTTTGGATATAGATATAGCCCGAGCAGAAGAACTCGGAATAGATCTATACCTCAATAAAATATTAGATAAGCACAAGGTAGAATCGGCTTTTAGAGCCATTGCTTAACCTCGCTTTAAGGCTGCTACTTAGTCCAGCCCGTTACGTCAACATCAACTAAATTTCTAGTCAAATCGTCCATTGTTTCGCGCTTTCTAATTAAGTGAATCTCGCCCTTGTTAACCAAAACTTCGGCTGGTCTAACCCTCGAATTATAATTAGACGCCATTGTAAAGCAATACGCTCCAGCATTATGAAATGATAAAATGTCGTCCTTTCTAACTTCATTCAAAATTCTATCAGTTGCAAAAGTGTCCGATTCGCAGATGTAGCCAACTACATTGTAAATGTTTTTATCTCCATCAGGATTAGAAATGTTTTCGATATGGTGATAAGAATCGTAGAACATTGGTCTGATGAGGTGATTGAAACCAGAATCTACACCAACAAAAACACAAGAAGTGGTGTGTTTTATCAAGTTAACTTTGGTTAAAAAATAACCAGCCTCACTGGTCATGTATTTACCTGGCTCGAATCTTAACGTGTAATCTTTGCCCATTTTTTTGCAAAAATCGTTAAACGATTTACTGAATAGTTTTCCAAATTTCACAATATCTGTGTCCAAATCAGTAGGATGGTATTTTACTTTAAAGCCACTTCCGAAGTCGATAAATTTAACCGTGTCGAAATCTTGAACGATATCATAAATAATATCTGCTGTTCTAACAAAAACGCCCGAATCTAAAATGTCGGAACCTGTGTGAACGTGAATTCCTTCAACATTAATATTCAGCTTCTTTACCAATCTTCTTGTCATTGGCATTTGATGGATCGAAATTCCAAATTTAGAATCGATGTGCCCAACAGAAATGTTGTGATTGCCACCAGCCATAATGTGCGGGTTAATTCTGATGCAAACAGGAACATTAGGGTGGTTGATGCCAATGTATTCTAGGAAAGTAAGGTTGTCTACATTAAGGCGAACTCCTAACGTGATTGCTTCTTCGTATTCCGCAACCGAAACATTGTTTGGAGTAAATAATATTTTATTTGGTTCGAAACCAGCGGCAAGGCCCAGTTTGATTTCGTTGATAGAAACACAATCGAGTCCAGAGCCCAATTCCTTAAATAGCTTTAAGACCCCAGAATTGCTAAGCGCCTTGCAAGCATAATGGATTCCCAAGTGCTTTACATCAAATGCGTTTACAAAATTCTGATATTTTGTTATAATGCGCTCTGCATCATAAAGGTATAGAGGTGCACCATGTTCGGCTACAGCTCTTTTAAGGATCTCTGTGTTCATTATTTAATTTTAAAAGGCCACAAAGATAGGTAAAGTAGGACTGGATTACGGTAGGTGAAGAATTAAATATTGATAAAAGATTAAAAAGCAGAATTATAACCTGTTAAATCGAGTTGTATCCGATTTAATTTATTTAATACTGGTTCTCGAATAAAATTTATCCGAGAATTCAGGTGATTACAAATTGGTCTTTAGAATTTAATAAGACCCAGCATAAAACCGAGGGACGAGTTGGGATTCCGTTCCGTCGTTTTTGGTTTTGGTTCTTCTATGGATTGCGTAATTGCATGGTCTTCTTCATTGTGGTCTAAAAACGTTTGGTTGTTCTGATAGTGAATAGCTTTCCACATATAGATGGCATCCATAATTTGATAAGCATTCGTAACTTTAATTTCTGTTCCCTTATGTGTTAGGGCTTCTTCTGCGCAAGCATCTTCTCCTGCATAAATAGAAGTAAATCCTATTAATCCTAGCGCTACTGTTCCGGCGATGATTGTTTTATAATTCATGATTGAAATATTATTGTATTGTTATTCTTTTTATTAGGCTGGCAGCGCTTTAGCAGCGAATGCCGATTTGTTATATCTAACGCTATGAATGTTTTAAATGTTCATATAATCGATGAGCGACATGGAGTTGTTGGTGGTTCTCTGTATGTGGTGTGTATCAGGCGTTTCGAGCGTTTCGTGATGATTTTAAGCCACTTGGAATGGCTACGCAGTTCCGCTTAAATTTTTTAAGAAATACGTAGCGAGGGCAAAATTGTGGCGTAAAAAACCGTCGAGCTCATAAAAAAACGTTGCTGTCCATGTGTGTGTCTAGAGTTATATCGCGCTGTTAAGCCCGTTATACCTTATGGAGAGCGAAATAGGTAAATTCGTTGGATTGAATTGCTTTTAACATAATATTGCGTGTGCCGGAATGCGTTAAAATGCTAATAAAATGAATTTATTTGTGTGTGAAAAGACTTAAAATATCGTTAATGTGAATTTAAGTGCGTATTAATGCGTATTGGCGTCTAGTGGGTTTTCGTTATTAATAGAAAAATTGTTAATAAGCTTGATTTGTCTCGGAAATCCTTGCTATGATTGGGTATTGTTTAATAAGTAATTGTTATCCTAGTTTTCCTGCGATAAACCCTGTAGTCCAAGCCGCTTGAAAATTGTAGCCGCCAGTAATGGCATCAATGTCTATAACTTCTCCCGCGAAATAAAGGTGCTTACATACTTTGCTTTGCATCGTATTTAAATTAATGCTGTCTAAACTAACACCTCCACATGTAACAAACTCTTCTTTAAAAGTGGTTTTGCCTCGCACTTCGTAAATGTCGTTGGTAAGTGTGCTAACAAGTTTGTTCAGAGATTTCTTACTGAGTTCGCCCCAAACCTTATTTAACGGAATCTCACTTTTATTTAAAAATACCAGCCATAGCCTTTCTGGAAGTTGGAAAGGTCGCATGTTGGTAACCAGCTTTTTTCCATGATCTACGCCAATTGATCTTAGCTGATTCATCACAATATCATTATTCGGTTCGTTCACCCAGTTTACTTGCGCTTTAAAATGATAACCCATGTCGCTTAAATCCCGTGCTCCGAAAGAGGATAATTTTAATATAGCCGGTCCGCTCATGCCCCAATGCGTAATAAGTAGTGGACCGCTAGATTTTAGTTTGGTGCCTTGAATGTTAACTAACGTATTTTCTACAGCGAGGCCCATTAACTTGGTAATTGGGTTATTGGGGATGTTGAAAGTAAACAAGGAGGGGACTGGATTGATAATTTTATGCCCCAAGGTTTCCAACCATTCTAATCCTTTTCTTTTTGGTGAGCCACCTGCTGCAATGATAACTTTAGAGAATAATTTGGTGTTGCTCTTATCGAAACTCAATTGAATTTGATCGTCTACTTCTATTATCTCCTTGATTGAACTTCCTAATCGGATTTTAATCTCAAGCTTTTTCACTTCGTTCATTAAGCAATCTACAATGCTTTCCGAATTATTTGAAGTAGGAAAAACGCGTTGGTCGTCTTCCGTTTTTAATGGAACACCTCTCAACTCAAACCACTCTTTAGTATGAGTTGTATTGAAAACATGAAAAGCTTTTTTTAAGTTTTTTCCACCTCTAGGGTAAGCTTTACAAAGCTCGTTTATAGAGGTGCATCCGTTGGTAACGTTACACCTTCCGCCTCCCGAGATTCTAACTTTCGCCAGTAATTTGTCCGATTTTTCATAGATGGTTACATCTGCTTCTGGGTAATTTGTTTTAGTCGAAATGGCTGAGAAGAAGCCAGCAGCACCGCCGCCTATTATTGCAATTTTCATTTTTGTGCAGACATTTGAGCCTGTGCTTGTTTATTTTTTTCCAATATATCGCATGTGCCATCTATGTATTTGTTTCCCCATAAACCGGCTGCTAATATTACGTCTCTTAAGTCACGACCTTTTTCTGTGATGTTATAATGGATCTTCAGTTTATTATTAGGATCGCTTGATTTTATAAAAATACCATCACTTACCATTTTTTGCAATCTGGAAGCTAATATATTGCTCGAAATTTTTTCGGGAGATGATTGAAATTCTCCGTAGGTGGTAAATTGTTTGAATAGGGCGTCTCTAATTATTACCAGTGTCCATTTGTCGCCAAGGACATCTAAAGTGCATGTAATAGGGCAATCTGATCTTTTCATGAAACAAAGTTATCTAATTCACATGTGTTTTGAAAGTGTCATTTTATATTTACTTGTATTATGCAAGTGAAATAAAATAAATAAAGAAATTATGAATGTAAAAAATAAGAAAGTACTCATTACAGGTGGAGGATCGGGAATAGGATTAGCGATAATGAAACAGTTATTAGACGAAGGGGCTTCGGTAATAATTGCTGGGAGAAACAAGGAAAAGTTAGAACAGGTTAAAACGAATCATCCAGAAATATCAATAGAAGTATGTGATGTGTCGGATTTGGAACAGGTGCAACATTTGGCAAATAAGCTTACCGAAACAGGAGGGATAGATATATTGATTAACAATTCGGGTGTTTTCGAAAGCATAAATTATGCAAATGGTACTCAATCTGGAGATGCCGGTCATAGTGACCACCCCATACCGGTTTAAACTGACCAGTCATTTTCATGTGCAAAAAGAGCGCTTCATCAAGCTACTTTATTTAACAAAAATATTCATTTTTCAGGATTATTAATTGACTGGTAATTTG
>JABSPQ010000287.1 GCA_013214205.1 Flavobacteriales bacterium | reverse complement strand
TTACCTGCAATGGCTGTTTTATACCCTCTGCTTTTAAGCACCCTTGCAAATGTCAGATAATAATCCCAATCGAAGTATAGGTTTTTTGGATCACCATCTACCATTGGGGACCACCTGGGCACATCCCAATGGTTTACCCAACCAGTATAAAATGGATATTGACCACTGAGTAAAGTAGTTCTCGTGGGGGTACATTTAGGCATGGAATACATTCCGTTAAATCGAAGACCCGTTTGGGCTAATTTATCAATATTTGGAGTATTGACCAGATTTGATCCGTATTCACTGATCCATTCCTGACCTAAATCATCGACCATGATGTAAATAATATTGGGCTTGTGTAGCTTGTTGGCAATGTCGGATTTACTTGACATTGCGTAAACATTGATCGGTAACATCAAAGCCATCAAAAAGATTATTTTATTTTTTATTGTCATCAATTGTTCCAGTTGCTTTAGTTATTCAAAAGTTTACTTTAGTAAAAATAATTCATGCAGAAAATATTTAGTACACTTCAAAAGCAAATTCTTTCTAAGGAAAGGAAGGTTGCCTTGAAAAATATCTGCCCCAAAACAATTCCTAAAAGACAGTCGTTTTCTGTAAGAAAGTAGGTTGCCCTTATCAAACTGTATCATCAGTTGAACGGTACTTGCTATCGTATCTTAATAAAAAATCTTAATGACGTGTTTTGTATTGTTTATTGAGATTTTTTAACCTTTTTAGTCTCTTTTAACTTCTCTTGATTTGTCTTGGAGTGTGGTTGCAGGAAAATAAGTGTGAAACATACCTCAAACAAGAAGGTCACCCTCTTGCTCTTGAAGTTTGATAGTACTTTCCTGCAATAGACCAGCCTGTCAGAATTTATGGGTTGTAAGTGTAATTCTCAAATATAGTCATCCAGTCCACTCTCTACTATCATAATTAAACTGTCAGGTAACTGACACAGGGGGGTAGAGCCAAAGATGATCCAACAGATGCAGCATATGCTTTAGAGTTAATCCTTCAGTTTCCGGAGCGTTTCAAACCCATACTACCTCAAGGTGTCGAAATTCGTACGCTAGATTCATTGGTCAAAAAAAGAAGAGTTAATCGTACATGAATGAGAAGGCTTTATGGATTTTTCACATTGACACCCACCCCCTTAATTATGCTAATATTTTCTGACTAAAACAATAAGGCAATGGATATGGACGCTGAAAAAAAGAAAACACTCGAAGCCAATCAAGCCAGCAAACTTTGGCAACAAGGCAAAGAGAAGTGGAATGAATGGGCTGATGAGCATGAAGGCTGGGAAGTGTCCTTTGAAGGCGTTGATTTTAGTGCGCTGCGCGACGTAGAAAGTAGTATAGACTTTTCAGGTTATAAATTTCCGGGATCTGTTATCTTTTTCCGCGCTAAATTCGGTGAGGGAATGGTTAACTTTAGCTACGCTAACTTCAGTAAGGGAGAGGTTAGCTTTCAAGACGCTTCCTTCGGTAGGGGAAAGGTTAACTTTAACCGCGCTACCTTCGGTGAGGGAAATGTTTTA
>JABSPQ010000286.1 GCA_013214205.1 Flavobacteriales bacterium | reverse complement strand
GGCACATTACCTCTTGCTTCTGCTAGTGCTACTGCCTTCTCTTTGAAAGCAGAATCAAATGTTCTTCGTTTTTCCATTTTGTAAAGTTAATAATGGTGACATTCTCTTAACTAACCCTCCACTCAAATGTAGCAAGTCCAGAGAAATAAAACCTGTTGATTATTACGAGTTGAAAGAAGACATAGACAAAGAGTATAACGCTCTAATAAGTGAAAAATCGGATATAACACTAGTTACAAACGAATTTAAAAAGTACTTAGAGTTTAGTAACGGATTTATTCAAAACCTTGACCAGTTGTACAATTCCGCGGGTTTATATAGTAAGCAAAAGATAATAAGTTCGATATTCCCCCAAAACCTGATATATACAAATGAAGGATTTCTAACTGATAAAGTTAATAAAGTGGTTGTTACCTTATCCCCTAGTAGCGCGGGATACGTGATGAATAGAAATGGACAAACCGCCAAAAATAACGGTTTGTCTTCTAAGGTGAACCCGACAAGATTCGAACTTGTAACCGCCTCATTCGTAGGTTGTAAAATGGGGTTTTCAACAATTTAAGAAACGCCCTAACCCCTTCGCTAGCCCTTCCGTAGCAATACATTAGGTATTTTAACGTTTTAGAAGGGATTTCCTGAACCAAAAAAAACACGTGAAAAACACGTGAAAGTATCGACGATACTCTATCAGAATTTTCGAGGTCTATTCTAAAGATAGTAATAATTATACAAATCGAAAAACTATTACAATTATGGCAACCGTAAAACTAAAATTGAACACCAGTTACAAATCATCGGACGAAAAATTTCCACTTTGTATTTTGGTCAATCATCTAAGTAAACAAACTTACATTCGAACGGGTTTAACAATCAAAAAAAACAATTGGAACCAAGCCGACAAAAGTCTTAAAGGTTTGAAGAACTCGAAACGCGAACAAGCTAAAGTTATTGGAATGCTTTCAAAAGCTACTGACTATATTCTGTACAACGAAGTAGAAATTAAATCTATGACAATTACAGAATTGAAAGCGAACATAGAAATAGAGATTAAGAGAAATGAGAATACTTCTAAAAAGGAAATTGACAACTTTAAATCAAAATCCGATCCTAGCAAAGCCTTGTTTCTTGGTTCATATTCAGATCAGATTGCAGAAAGGTTACGAATTTCAGGTTCTCATGCTTATGCAGCAAATTTCGTATTGGGAATCAAAGGAGTAATTAAATTCAATGAAGGAAAAGATATTCCGCTTACAGATATAACTATTACATTTCTACGCAATTACGAAGCTTACTGCAAAGGTCGTGGAAACAAGAAAAACACAATCGGCACTTACATGAGAGCTATTAGGGTTGTAATAAATAGTGCCATTGATGAAGGTCATTTTAGTTTGGAAGCCTACCCTTTTCGTAGATACAATATCCCTAGAGATACCAAGACAAAGAAAAGAGCAATTGATAAATCTATCATTGACAAAATTGAAAATCTTGATTTAGATAAAACAACTCAATTATGGAATGCTAAAAACTATCTAGTGTTCATGTTCCATAATTACGGAATGAATTTCAAAGACTTGATTCAATTAAAGAAACATCAAATTGCAGAAGCTCAATATAAAATGGGTCAACTTATTTCTGGCAGATTGGAATATAGCAGATCAAAAACAGGAAAGCTATTTAGTATAAAATTAACCTCCTCCTCTATTGAAATTCTTAACACTTATGGAATCTATTTTAAACAAAAGAATGATTCTTTGTTTCCAATGAATTATGAAAACACAGAAAGAGGCCACATTCTATACAGAGAGATTAGAAACCGAATAAATAAACGCTTTGCCGAACTTGGCTTTATGGTCGGACATACAGAAAGAATAACGACTTATGTAATTCGACATAGCTTTGCAACTGCTTTAAAAAAGAATGGTGTAGCAACAAATGTAATTGGCGAAACCCTAGGACATTCTGACGTTAAAACAACTGAAACTTATTTAGAATCATTCGAAAGAAAAGTTTTAGATGACGCTAACGATTTACTATTCTCTAATCCCCAAATTAAAAAGGCAAACTAGAATAACAGAGGCATGCAACAATTATTTGCTCTTTTTCACGTTTATATATCGTAGTGTAAGATCATCGCAGTTCCTCGTCAGTCCTTGTTCCTCAACTCTTACTTTTATTTAACATAAACAAATAAGCAAATGAAAGTTATCATATTTGAAGAAGAAGCCTATTACAAAATGAAGGCAGAACTATTAGAAGAAATAATTCAAAGAATGGAGCAGACCATAAACAAGCTCAAAGAAAATGACATCTATCTTACAACGTCAGAAGCAAAAAAACTTTTAGGAATAAAAAGTAAATCCAAATTACAACAACTTAGAGATGATTGCGAAATTGCCTTTAGTCAACATGGTAGAATTATCATGTATTGTAAGAAAAGTTTAATTGATTTTTTGAATAGGCACGTGGTTAAGTAAGTTCTAGGGCTTACAATCTTATTAATTTGTTACCTATTCGATCAAAACTTTTTTAGAATATGTCCTTCCTTCAATGTTAATTTGATAGATATATAATCCAGAAGGTAAGCCTTCTCGATGAATCAACATTTTACTTTCTTTGACCATTCCACGCTGAACTAAATCTCCGAACGAATTGTACAAATTCCAACTCCCAAAACTTGGAACTTGAGATAGCTCAACAGTTGCACTTTCGGAAAACGGATTTGGTGAAATGCTAAACATGGGTGAAGGGTGAAAATTCCCAACCCCAGCAACAGTATAGGAAAATGTAGTGTCACATGTTGAGTATTTAGGGTTTTCATAATTCAAATTTCCATCTTTTGTCATGCATAAAAGTTCAAAATCCATGCTAGTGGAAACAATATAAAAGCCCATTATGTCATTCAAGTTCCCTAATCCTTCCACAATAGTGTCTTTGGTATTAAGAACAAAACGATCCCGATAATCCCCTTGAATCAGTACTGAATCTTTAGATAAAATCGTCGTGAATGGTTTAACTTCCATAGTGTCGTTCTCCCCCGCTCCAAAGTTGAATAATAATCTTTCTTCCGTATTTAACATTGATCTTATAAAAACCTTTTGCGAATCATCTTCCCTAATAAATGAATTCACGAATCCATGTTCGTATACTTTTTTATAAGTTTCGCCCTCAATCACAGTATCTCCTTCGATTATCGATATCCAAGTTTCACATTTAATGGTTGCGTAAGGATTAAAGTCATCAGAAACGCATGAAAGATACGTCCAAGTACTGTTGGCAAAATCAAGATACCCCTGTGTATATCCCGTTTTACCAATTATTAAAAGAACAAGTAAAAATATTTTTTTCATTAAAAAAGATTACTGCAACAACTAATATACTGTATTTAATTCCAATGTGTTAATGCTTAATAAATTTACTCGTTTCTAATGGCACACCATCCTCATTGTAAAAAACAAGCATATAAGTCCCACTTGCGTAGTTTTTTACATCAATAATTTTAGGAGTATTAACAGAAACCAACTCACTATTATAAAGTTGCACACCTAGAAAACTAAAGATGCGGACACTATATTTGCGAATATCATTTCCCTTGTTGTGAATTATTAATTCGTCAGAAGTTGGGTTATTATAAGTAAAGTTATTCTGCTTATCCAACCTTTTCTCTTCAATTCCCACAGGTACAGCTTCTAAAGATGCGATACAGTCAACTCTTCCATGTCCCATTTCTAGACTTTTTCCTGAATGACTACTATTTGAGTAATAGTCATATGTAGATGGATTAACCTCTTCAGCATAATCCAATATAAAATTCTTCACCTCATTTGCCTTTAATCCGGGATTTTTTTCTAACAAGATGGCACAAATCCCTGAAACAATGGCCGCAGAGTATGAAGTTCCTCCACTATTATTATAATTGGTGCCCCAACTTCCAGACCCTTTACCAGAATAAGCAAGTGAAGTAATATAAGCACCAGGTGCCGCAACACTATATTCATAACCATACAAACTTGGACCATATCCCCAATTATCTGTTGAACTATGCCTAAAATCATTGGGGTTAGACGCTATTACACCAATTAAGCCATCCATTTCATGTGCATAAGCAGCAGGATATACTTTCTCTTCAGCATCACCCCTCCCTGCCGATGCTACCACAACTGCGCCCAAGGTACCACCCCTTGCTTTGGAAATAATATTTAAAACGCCAGCCCTCATAAGATCATTAGCTTCTGTTGAAAAGCTCATATTCACCACATCTACATCTAAGTCCAAATCTTCGTTAACCAAAGATTCTAATGCGGCTAAGAATGAGTGACCGTTATAGGGATTATAATGAACGGGGATGATTTTTGCCATAGGAGCAACTCCTGCTATCCCTTTATTATTAGCGCGGGCGGCAATCGTTCCGCTCATTGATGTTCCATGCCAATATTCATCACCATCTGCATCAACAAAAATTGGATCTTTCGTTCCGACTACTTTAACGTCACAAGATTGAGTTTGAAAATCTGTCACATTAAGGCAATCTGCACCCTTGACAAAGGTCAATTTTATGTCTTCATGTTTTTGGTCAAAACCATCCCATTCTACAACAGCAATTTTAGTTCCTTTTCCATCAAACCCATCCTCCCAACAATCACAAACCTTAGCATCTGCATTCTCAGTTGCTAACGAACTTACCTTGTTTACTAATGATCCGTCATTTTTAATATGCCATAGATCTCCATCCTTAGAATATTCATCATCAAGGGGACATGACGTTGAATTTGAAGTAAATCGCATCATCATATCGGGCTCAACGGCAAATATTATATCTCCATCCTCTTCCCACATTTCTTTTGCAACATCACTAGACCTTCTTGATACGGCTGCGTCCTTTATTTCAAAAATGTAAAAACCCCTTGCCCCTTCTCTCAATGTGCTAGGTGGTTGTCTAACAATATTTACGTCATGATAAATCGAAAAATCAATAACATCTGAATAACTAATATTGGGGTCATCGAAATAAACAAAAATAAGTGTACTTAAATTAATAAATTTTTCAGCATGATGCCCCTGATTAACACGTGTAACGACCTGCATTTCCCTTTCAAAACTGGGAAGATTTCGAATATTATCCTTAATAACTTCGCGTTGTGCATCCGTTGTAGAAGGCTTAAACCTCAATTCGTTTTTTTGCTTTGTCGAAGTGGGATAATAAATCACCTTATCAATACTTGTGTCATCCTGTGGCTTAACATATTCAACACCACCTACCATTCGAAAGGTAAATACATCACTTTGAGGTTCCCAAAAAATCTCTTCACCTTGCCTATACCATGAAATTGGTTCAGGAATAGCTTTTTGCAAACAAGAAGTACATTCAAATTCCCCCAAATCTTCAATTGGTAGGCTATTCGAGTCATTAAGCGATTTTTCGAATAGAATTGGAATAGCTGTGAATTGATTTTCCGCGCAATCATCCCAAGCCACTGTACCTGCTGAAATTTCAATGTTTCTTCGAAGGTTGTGGTCTTTCGTTGAACCACTACCTACCTTAAACCCGTCTTGAGGTGCCTTTTTATTTGGATTTCCAATCTGATCTACAACCTCATATCGAAGTGTGTCGAGTAATGCTTTGGGAAGTTTTGAAAAGTCCACCTCCCCTGTTCCTGTGGCAGCTCCAGATTCGTCAGCCAAAGAAAAACCATCTGGAAAATTATTCAAAATGTGAATTAATTGAACTGTCTCTGTTCCATCAAAATTCAGATAATCAGAAAGCAGATTTGATTTTTCTTTAATTTCTTTAACTGCCTTTTTGTTAGACACAACATAATTTTGACGTGGTACTAACTTACCCAACATTTGAGTTGCCTTAAAATCCGATGGAAGTGTTGGCAGTCCATCAACTCCTATTATCGGTGTGGTATCGTCATGCACCACAGCGATTAAATAGTTCTTCAATTGAATAGTGTCCTCGCTGGGGTTATACACTTCAATTACATTATCGTTATCACCTCCTTCATAATATTCAGATATAAAACATTCTGTACATGCATCGATAGGAGTGTTCAATGATGAAACTCCTCCGTCATGTGAGGTATGACTATTTGATTCATAAATGTTACACACATTACTATACAATCCCAAATCATCAATAAATAAAGGTTCACTTGTACCCATTCCCATGCCCATACCTGATTCGCCCATACCCATTCCTGATTTGCTCTTGGTAGCAATTCCCATTCCTCCTTTAAGAGAAACAGCTTCATATTGATTCTCTGCACATGCAGCCCAATCGAAAGAACCCATTCTTATATTCGTGTCTCTTCTTAAATCGTAATGCTTTGTGTACCCTCTTCCTACTTTATAACCTTCTTTTTTAGCTTTTTGGGTAACATCTCCAATAACATCTAAAGTATCTGCATCGATGGTAGCTATTAATTCTGGTGGAATTTTACTGTAATCTACTTTACCTTTGTCATCTAAGATCAAGGCCAAATCTTCTAAAGAAAACTCTTCAAGAGAAGGACTATTTAACTTTACAAGATAAACAACGCTCTTACCTTCCAATTTTAAATCCTTATTTACAAGATTGGCAAGGTCTAGGATATCACCATGGGCTTTTTCATTAGCCACAATAAATGTTTGATAAGGAAATATTGTACCGTACAGTTGAACAAACTTTGCACGTGGCGGTGGCTTTGGTGGATTATGATTATGCGCTAAGTGTTTATCGTGCTCTGTTATCACAAGAAAATACCCTTGCAAATCGATAAACGAGTTGGAAGGGTTATACACTTCTATTGCAGCGTTGTTCATTTCTCCTGAGTAATACTCAGAAATAAATAGCTCTGTACATTCATTTTGAATATCTCCACAAGATTGTGCATTTGAATTAAACGCTGTCATACTTAGTATTACAGCAATAATTAAGACATTCCTATAAAGGCTATGCGATGTAAGTCGAAATGACTTTAGCAATTTATTTGTGATCATAATAGGTATTTTTCAATTCGTTTCAAACAAGAAGGCTCTGGTCTCGAACCTTAGACTCATGACAAATATACCTAATAACATATACAACACAACAGACAATACAGGATTAATTATCAATCATATAGACATAGACAAATACAAGATAAAAAAAACACCCCTCCTACATCCTCTCAGGATATATCGGCCTGCCAAGCTCTTGAAATATTACTCTTACCTGCATTGGTGTAAAAAGCCGACCAAGAGGCTTTCCCATCACCTTATACAGAGGCCGTAGCCATTTATTAAAAGTTTTTATGTTTATACCGTATCCTCGCGACAGTTGAGTTTTGGTAAGTGGGCGAACCAAAGGCACGCGATTTTCTTGTTGTTGATGCATCTTGTTTGGGTTTAATATTAAAACGAAAAAAGACGTGAATAATTGCCTTTAGCGCCTTCAATCCCTTATCCAACAGCGACCTCACCCCAAAAGGGGCTGAATTCAAACTAATACAAGTTCCCAACAGGTATTAACATGCTATCAACAAGCACATAGCAAGCTAAGTTAAGCTTCGTACTAACCGCTACATGCTTGTTAATACCTCTTAACACCACTCCCAAACCCCTATTTATAGGCTTTTACTAGAGGATTACTATAAAATCTTAATGATTTGTCTTAGAAAACGTGGATTTTGTAACAGGAACTTATAGAATTTCTATAGACGTTATGGTTATTCTTAGAGCTTATATGATAGAATTAATTAGAACTGAACAAGAATACTATTCAGTTTAGAAATAAGCTCTTGAGATGTTTTCCTATTTAATTAAAACCTTCTTCGATACACTCCCCTTTTCTGTTGCTACCCTTACAATGTAAATCCCTTTTCCTTTAACAGCAATTTCGTTCCTGCCATTAGTAATTTTAGAACGATGTATTTGCTTACCAGCTAAATTGTAAACTGCAACAATTCCCTCATCTCCTGAAATGGCGATATTATTGTAAGAGGTAGAAATATCTATTTCTGACAATTCCTTTATTGGTTTAACCCCTGTATTAACTTGATATGCGTTAAACCCAAATGCCCCATTTCTCCCAAGGGTAAAATGCCCCGCAATATTTGTTGTATCTGAAAAATCTATCGAATCACTGAAAGAAACCAACCATGTGTATACGTCCTGTTGATATCGTGAGAAGTCATATGCATAAGTTATGCTGTCCAAAAGCAAAACGGGGCTTTGATTAGAATCTAAAATATTCCCCCACCTATCATAAATAACAAGGGTAAAATCATCGTAACCATCAACATAAACTGTAAACGGGACACTATCTGATGGAACTGTACCAACTGGAAGGGTAACATGATTATTACTATTTACAGAAACAATCCCAGTAATTTGTTGCACATTACAAGAGGCAGAACTATTGAAGCGTACACTCCAATAAAATACATCCCCATTAATTCCATCAATATAACTGGCTAGATCGAATACATGTGTTATCGAATCTTGATAAACTACGGGACTTTTATACACTCCAACTAGCCTTCCTGATCTATCATAAATCCCAATATCAATACTTGTACTATCTCCAATATGGATATAGAAAGGTACATTAGTTGAAGCCGTACTTTTAGGCACATTAACCTTACCACAGGTCGCTCCAAACCCGCATGAGCAACATAGTACAAAAAGGATAAGAATTATATATTTCATAAACTTTTACTATTCAATTAACATCTTCTTCGTTACACTCCCCTTATCTCCCGCTACCCTTACAATGTAAATCCCTTTTCCTTTAATAGCTATTGCATTCCTACCAGAATTTATACTAGAACGATGTCTTTGCTTACCAGCTATATTATAAACAGAAGCAGTTCCTACACCTCCTTCGATGATGATATTTTGATTGTGGCCATAAATTTTAAATTCCTCAACAATAACAGTCACAATTCCGACACTTTGCTGCTTGATAATCATCTTTGATTCAACCCCACTATCATGTACAACTTTCAACATGTACTTTGAATTATCTGGAAGAGAATCCAAATGGAATGTGATATGATAATCTCCAATTACGTTATACACATTAGTATCCATTTTTCGATAGCCCTGTAGATCATACACTTCAAATCCTAAATGGCTCGATCCTTTCCCAAAAACAGCAACGTTAATACTATCTACAAAAACCTGTGGATAAGCTTCAATTGAATTGACCTGAGCTTCCATTTTCAAAAAGCCAATCATACATATAAACAGGACAACGTATTTCATAAACCTCAACCTATTCAATTAATACTTTTTTCGAATACATCCTTCCTTCAACGTTAATTTGCAATACGTATATACCTGCTGGTAAATCACCACGTTGAATAATTGTTTTTCTTGTATTTATATTCGTTTTACGCTCAACCAATACACCTAGAGAGTTGTATAAACTCCACCCCCATGAATTAGAAACTTGAGATAACTCAACAGTTGTACTTTGAGAAAACGGGTTTGGTGAAATGCTAAAGACAGGTACAGCTTCCAAGTCTTCAATACCCATTATCGTATCTCCAAACGAAGTATCACATGTTGAATAATCTGGATGTTGATAAACTATTTCACCATTTTGCTCCATGCAAAGAAGTTCAAACTCTATTTGAGAATCAACATAAACCACTAATCCATAAATGTCATTTATTAAACCAATTCCCTCAAGAACTATTGAACCATTGGAAAGCGTAAATCTGTCTCTGTACGTACCATCATATACCAAAACCGAATCTTTTAATTTTATTATTTGATTGGGATTAGATGACATAATATCTCCAACATTTCCTGCAAAATTATACAGCAATACTTCTTCTGGTTCCAAGGGAGAAATACCATAAACTCTTCTAAGAGAATCTTCCCTTGTTGATGGGCTGAGATAGCCATTGGGAGCTACAAACTGATAAGTATGTCCTCCAATAATTGTATCTCCTATGATCGAGCTCGATTGAGAAAAACAAGATTTGAAGGAGGATGGTGGAATATAAGGGCTATTTTCATCGAATCTTACATTAAACCCATCCCTAATATCACACCTCAAGTAAGTCCAAGTTGTGTTACTAGTGGGATATTCAAAATACTCTTGTGCAGAACAATACTGCCCAAGAATTAACATTACGGGTAAAATTATCCTTTTCATATCAACAATATTTAGCCATCAATTATTCTATTAAAACTTTCAGCGAAACACTCCCCTTACCTGTTGCTACCCTCACTATATAAATCCCTTTTTCTTTAACAGCAATTTCATTCCTCCCAAAACTTATATTAGAACGATGTATTTGTTGACCAGCTATATTATAAACAGAAGCAACTCCTTCAACTCCCGATATGATGATGTTTTGTTTGTAGCCATAAATTTTCAAATTGCTATTTAAAGATTCATCTTCAAAAAGTTCCTCAATGCCAATAACTCTGGCCTCATGATACCAGCTTTCATCAACCTTTTTATAAAACCAAGCTCCTGCTTCATAACTTGCCCACATGGTTTCTGCATAATGAATAACTCCATCTCCCAAATCGGTATAAACATATGACCACTTCATGTTAGTTTCTCCTTCCGCATTGGCAGAATCAAAAACTAAATCTATTACCGAATCAGGTTTATTGCTATAAATTCCAGACCCAACATACGTGATTGTACTTGAATAGATACTCCAAACACCGTCAACCATTCGATACCTGTTTTGCACATAGGCTTCGGGACTCTCTTCATATTCATAAGTTGACATATACGATTCAACGCAGATACCCTGTGCATTCATAGCACAGCCAATTGAAGAATCCAAACGGCCAACATTATCATATACTGAAAACGTTTTGCTCCTAATAACAATAGAATTCGTGTCTTTATATTCTGTTACAAGCTCTTGCTTGTTTTCATTGTCATAACTGTAAACATGATATCCACCTGAAAATAAAGAATCTTCGCCCATGCCTACATATCTAATTAAACTTGCGTGTGCTCCAAATGAAGTATACTCAATCACTGTCTTAATCGCAGTATGCCACAAGCCTTTGCTCAAATACTGATGTTCAACAAGTAATAATTGGTTTAAAGAATCGTAAACATAAATTGCTTTACTACTTTCTTCAACATATCTGCCATTTCGATACTCATTCTCATAGCTTAATACAACTTTACCATTTTTATAAATATGAAATTTTCTATAATCAGGAACCCAATTCCCGTTCAAGTCTAATTGCTCTGCCATAGTAATGGCGGTATCTCCCGAGTAAGAAAAACTACGGCGTCTTGTTTTCGATCTAGCCGCTATTACTGTATCATTGGCGTTATAGCTCAACCATTCAAAACTCTCCTCAAATGTTGTGTCGTTACTCAGCTTATCTACACTATATGAATGAATGTAACCACTGTCCTTTTTTAAGGTAACATAGCTGGCCTTACTTGGAAAACACAAACCAATAACGCAGATCACAATTATCGAAAACCTCAACATAGACATCTGTACACGAAATTACATAAACATATTTACATACCTATTTATCAGGCCAATACAATTGAAAGCCAAAAAGTAAATATATGCAATATTACTTAACACAAGTGGTATGATTATATGACAATTAAAATAAAGTGATAACAATCTCTTTAACCTGAACTCAATAATTCGCTCCATCACCGCTTTACTTGTTTCTTTAACACATAGTACGTGTCTGATTAAGTGAAAAGCTACGGTTAGTCAGTTTCCGCATTAAAAAAAATGCTTACGATACTAAACCACAGACATAATACACTCTTAGTAAGAGGATAACAAACTAAGATTAGTGATGACTTAATCATACTTATATGATAATTGTATCGTTGAATCAAACTAAAGTCAAACATTCATTCATACTCATAATATTATTAGGAATAAACACTGTAAATACCTCCATTAGAGACATCACCAGATTAACTCCCATCGTATAGTCTGTATATTAAACAATCGCGATTACATGAAAACCTATTTAATTCTATTATCTACAATTATCTTATTAGCGACAGGTTGTAAAAAGGATCCCTTACTAGTCGGCATAGATGGACTGTCTCTGTATTGGGACAATAGGTACCTTGGAGAGAACGGACGAAGTTTAATATTCGAATTTTATAGTTCTGCTAGGTATGATAATGATTACGATTTACATTTCGAATATACTATTTCAGGCAATTCAATTCATATCGAATTAGTAAGTGCGATTGGAGATGGAAAATGCCTTGCTGGAATAGGTAAAATCGGTTGCAAAGCTAAAGGAGGGTTTTCTATCGCTGAAGAATATTTACCTGACGGGGTGTATAGTTTTAATCTAAAAACCTCGGAGTTTGAAATTGAAAGCGAATTTATAGTTGACAATAATAAATACACTCTCATAATTCCTCCAAACGACAACTTTTCGTCTTCCTTTCAAGAGGTGTATACCATGCCTCGCAACATCCTATTAGGCAGTGTTGTGTATTCAGGTGATCATAATACCTTATCTGCACAAGATTTTCTAGCAGAATTAAATTCGTCTGGCTTTAACAATACTATCGTTCCCAATTACGACAAAATTGGGATGAATACAGACTCATTAGGTAACCCAAAAGAAAAGCACTGGTCAACTGACAGGCATTCTCTTGGTTTTATTTGTGCCTTAAATAATGATTTCGAGGAAGCATTTTTAATTGCAAAAGAGAAATTTCATTCTTCAAGTATTAATATTTACATGATGTCAAGTAACGGAGATCAAGCAAGGCTGGATCAAACAGAAGGGGTTTCTATTTCTTATGTAGATTAATTACAACACTAGCTTTACCAAATAACTCCCCAACTTCTCGCTCACTCCAAAACCAACAAATCTCTAATACCAACTTCCAACACATCTGCAATCTGTTTCAAGTCTTTAATGTGTGGTTGTGTAATAATATTACACATCTTGTTAATAGCATTGGGCTGTGTATCCAATTTGGCTGCTAGTTCCTTTTGGCTAATGTTTCTAATAACAAGCCATTCTTTAATTCGGTTTAACCTCCCTATGCGTTTTCTAAAATAAAAAACTGCTGTGCGTTGCGCATATGGCTTGCTGTATTAGCTACTTTCGATTTAGAAGAGACTAGGTTGATCAGGATCGTTCAGAGACTGGAGATGCCGGTCATAGTGACCACCCCATACCGGTTTAAACTGACCAGTCATTTTCATGTGCAAAAAGAGCGCTTCATCAAGCTACTTTATTTAACAAAAATATTCATTTTTCAGGATTATTAATTGACTGGTAATTT
>JABSPQ010000285.1 GCA_013214205.1 Flavobacteriales bacterium | reverse complement strand
GTGTAGATTCTACAGGTTGATATTTAATTGCGGGTTTTTTAGAAAAAACGAATATGCTATCAATGCATAAATAGTATTTGAAATGAATCCTGAAAAGGATCTATGCCTTGATGCTCGATCTGACACATGTTCTTTAGTTCGTTATTAATAGTTTCAATTACAGATCGTTTACGCAACAATATTTTGTCTTTTAGCTCCATAAGAATATTCTTTATATTGTTTCTTATCGATATGACTAGGTGTAATTCATCAAGGAATAAAATTTCGGTTAATTCTCTACCAACATAACCTTTGTCCGCATAAAATTTGCCTTTTATTTTGTCTATAAATTTCTGATTTTTCAAGGGTTCCCGATCATCCACGTTGGCTTGAGTAATCACAAAATTAAGCACCTCTCCTTTATCATTTATAATCAAATGAAGTTTAAAACCATAAACCCAACCCATAGTGGATTTTCCTGTGGTGGCAATCCCTGCAAACACTTTATTGCATTTAATTGGTTTATTCTTACAGGCTCTGATGGGAGTGGAGTCTATAAATGAAATTCCTGTACAATCACCCAAACAACATGTTTTGAGAAACAAAGTCATAGGCATGTTCACCTTTCTAATAAGCTCTACAAATCGATTGTAAGAGTAAGAGACCATATGTGAGAAATCATTGTTTATGTGTTTTTTTACATAAAAAAGATAAAAATGCTTTAGATTTCTAAATCCACCCAGATGAAAAAAATTAGAATAGTTATAACCTCACTATCGGTCATTTTTTGAGTTCTCTTTGGTTTATTCCCGATCAGGTAGTGCTGAAAATTAATGGTAAATTCCTGACAAAATTCGTCAGTTAAATAGAATATCTCTGTAATTTTATCTTTAGTGACTTGCATGATAAACAGTTGTATATTAGTATCTTAACCACCATTAAGATCGCTATTTATCGGAAAATCTACTATTATAGATCACCTAAGTTTTCAACATAAACACCTGAATATCTTCTGATTAAGAATCGAACTCAGGTTATTATTATTATGATCATATCACTTGGAGGAGCCATTTCAGGAATGAATCAATCACTTAAAGGAAACCGTTCTCTCGTAAATAAAAGAACTCCATATCAAAATTGTAAAAAACGATTAAATGTTCGGGCAAGCGCTGCAATTTCTGGCAATCAGTTTACGTTAGAAGAGATGAAGGCTTTCAAAGAAAACCTGAGAGCAAAAACCAAAAAACAAGCTAAAAAAAAACAATAGTTGCTCTTATTACTGTAGCAAGCTCAGGTCTTTTGTTTTACTATTTAATATTCCACACTATATGAAAACTATATTTACAGCCGGCCTTGCTGGTGCACGACAAAATATGAATTCGTCAAGTAACGGAGCTCGACCAATTGCAATTGAAAGAACACTTTTCAAAAGTTGGTTACGGGGTCTTGCAGAAAATACATTGCCTGCTAACATTACAAACGACGAATTTATTCCCCAAGTAATGAGCGTGTACAAAACTTCTTTAAAAAAGAAAGCAAGATTAAAATCAGCCAAGTACGTTAGTGCAGTTCTTATTTCTGCGGCAGCTACCTACGTTCTTTTTGGTCGATTTTCCTTATTAACTTCGGTTTCAGAAGCCACATTTGCACTATTACCTTAGTAATTGCTAGTGCGGAGAGACGAATTGGGATAAATAGATTTAACTTTGCATTCAAATAATATCGAATACAATGAAAACAGGAATAGTAAAGTTTTATGACGCCACTAAGGGCTTCGGGTTTTTAATCTGTGAAAAAAACAACAAGGAGTACTTTGTTCACGCATCTGGCTTAATAGACGAGATTAAAGATGGAGATTTCATCGAATTTGACCTTGCAGAAAGCTCAAAAGGCATTATAGCAACGAAGGTTAAAAAAACCTAAATATTGTCCATTTTAAGAGTAAAACACCCTCTTTTGTATAGGACAAATAAACAGTGATAAATATGTTCTATCCTCTGTTCCAACAATTTAACTTAGAAAAAAGTTAAAAAAAGCTATAAGTTTCAGTATCATACCATTACCTTAGTGCTTTAATCAATAATAATAAAATGAATAAAGGCACAGTAAAGTTCTTCAATGGATCAAAAGGATTCGGATTCATCAGCGAAGACGGAACAGACAAAGAGTATTTCGTACATGTAACAGGCTTAATCGATGAGATCACCGAAGGTGATACCGTGGAGTTTGAATTGAAAGAAGGGAAAAAGGGTTTAAATGCTATCAGTGTTAAGAAGGCGTAACGCAGGCATACAAAATATTTAATGGTGAAAGAGCCTATTCGTTAAACGGATAGGATTTTTTGTTGCTCAGTCTTGTCCTAAAAAAAAGTTGACCAAATCATCAAGAATATGTCAACACCAAAAGGATTAACTAAAAAGCCCATCCACCAGAAGGCGAATGGGCTTTTACGTATTTTTTACTTGTTCCTAGTGGTCGTGTCCACCTGGGCCATGAACGTGGCCATGTTCTTTTTCCTCATCAGAAGCTTCTCTCACCTCAACGATTTTTACGTCGAAATTTAATTCCATTCCTGCTAAAGGGTGATTTCCGTCGATCGTAATCTCATCACCTTCTACTTTTTTAACAACAATTCTTTGAATTTGACCTTCTGGAGTTTGAGACTCAAAACCCATTCCTTCTTCAACTTTCTCAACCCCTTGAAAAGCTTCCATCGGTACAGTTTGAATTAACTCTGGGTTAACATCGCCATAACCATCTTTTGGAGCAACTTTTACTTGTAGCTCATCTCCTTCAACTTTACCTGCTAAAGCACTTTCTAAGCCTGAAATAATATTTTTTGAACCGTGTAAATAAGCTAGAGGCTCGTTGCCTGTAGAGTCATCCAACACATTTCCTTCGTTATCAGTTAGCTTGTAATGCATGCTAACTACCAAATTGTCACTTATTGATAAAGACATAATATCTATTTAAAATTTCATTAAAACATTGTTCCCATAAAACTGGCCTGCAAAAATACTTAATTATCCCTTTCGAAATACAATAAAAGGCATCAGAACCAGGGCAAACGCATTTAAAATAATTCCATGTTATTAACAATTTAAAAGTTAATAACCTTCTTTATTTCAATCAATTACAGCCCTAATTAGTAGATACGGAATCGTATATTTAGGTGATAATCAGTTAAATATATAGTTTTGAGTAAAAGAAATAGTTTATTGGACTTCTTTGAGGATTTAGAAGATCCAAGACGTAATAAATGTAAAAAACATCTTCTATTGGATATTGTTGCAATATCAGTTTGCGGAGTTATCTGTGGATCAGGGTTATGGGATGAAATTGAAGATTATGGTAACATCAAGTACGATTGGTTAGCGACCTTCTTGTCTTTACCAAATGGTATTCCATCACATGATACTTTTAATCGAGTC
>JABSPQ010000284.1 GCA_013214205.1 Flavobacteriales bacterium | reverse complement strand
AGTTTTGAATTCTTCAATACTTAATTGAGAGTCGGAAATATATTCTATCATAATGCAAGCTTATTTCCCTCAAGTTACGAAAAACATTGCATTTAATCTCTAAAAAAAAGGAAATTATCAGCGATAATTACTTCAATATCAAATAGTTGATGTGTATATTGGGTTTTTCAGCAAGCCCTAAATAGTAAAATAGTACATGAGGAAACTTTTAATAACACCAACAAGTCCTTCTATTTATAGATGTACCAGCAGGCACTTACTTGGTAAAGGTTATTTCGGATAACAACACCTCATCGCGCAAGTTAATTGTGAAATAATATTTTACTTGATAAGGAACAACCCAATATATAGTAAAGCGCTTCGACTACCCCTGCAAGGTCAAACGTTATTCTTTTATGAACTTATATGAATTGGTGGAGCCATCAACTTCTAAAACCAAGAAATAAACACCGGGTTGATAGATTGAAATATTTACATACGGTCCATCAATAGTTTTTTGTTCAACCAATCCTCCTTTGTAATCGTACACTTTTATTGAAGTACTTCCCATACGAGGTAAATCAAAATAAAGCTTGTTTTGGGCTGGATTGGGATATACACCTCCGAGGGTACGAAAAACTCCATTGTTAGCTGATACCGTGATACCAGTAAATTTCACCACCGTATGATTAGCAGCATGTTCGCCATACAAATAACCATCCATTCCATTAAATTTCATTTTCGTAGAGTAAATTACCGATAAGGTAAAATCAACGCTCCAAGTTTAAGTTCTGACCAAGAAAAAGAAAACTTAAAAAAGTGGGAAACCCCAGAATATTTTAAGGAATCTATTGGAAGTACGGCATCTGGCCCAAAATATTGGCCTGGTATTGAAAATGCACTTTACGGTTCAACTACTTAAGTCAAGTCTTTCAACAAAAAATAAAAGAACACTCTTTTTTTCACATTTAAATTGTTTATTTAAAGACAATTATATTATTTCTAAAAATTAGCTTCTACTACAGTTTTACACTAAAAAGCCACCTTTCCCTTCATTGTTAGCATTAACCATAGCTTTCTGTTACCTTTAGTCTTCCATTTAACAAGGCATGGCACGAACTGCAAATTCGGGGTTCATCGAAATGATAAAGCAATTTAAAATATTAGAATCCCTTAAACATTACCCTAAAGAATTAAGTTCAAAGGGCAAGTCCCAATTATTTATTTCAGCTGTCGTAGCATTATTTCTAGGATTAACAGAAGGCATAGGCTTGATGATGATCATTCCACTTCTGGAATTGACTAATATAGAATCCGGAGCAAGCGATAATCAGATAGTTAAAGCCGTTCAAGAATTCTTTACGTTTTTCAATATTGAAATGTCAATTTTATCCTTGCTGAGTTTATACATTTTAATCATCAGTTTTTACGCGGGACTAAAGTATTACAAAAACATCATTAACGTAAACGTCATACAGTATTTCACTCATGATCTACGAACAAGTATTTTTAAATCACTTAGTTATACAGATTGGTTATTTTTCACTCAACGCTCGATGGCTGACTTAACCACCCCTATACTCACACATGTAAATCAGGTAAGCGCAGGAATTACAAAGTTGCTACAAATTGGAGCAACCCTAATTATCAGTTTCACATATGTATTTATATCATCGCTAATATCGATTCCTCTCACGTTACTTGCCATCATTAGTATTGGGGCATTAGGATTGCTTCATTTAAGTCTCAATAAAAAGACCTTGAACATCGGAATTTCTGATGAAGGGCATTTGAAAAAATTCCAGCATGTTGTTTTAGAACATGTACAAGGAATTAAAACTGCCAAAAGTTACGGTGCAGAAGTGGCCCAAAATATACAGTTCTCGGATATAAGTAATCGACTTATTCTTAACAATATAAACGCTGCAAAGATTAGCTCCAAAGGAGAATCTATTCTTATGATTGGAGGTGCATTAGTATTGAGTATATTTTATTTCATTGCATTTAATTATGTCGAATTAGATACAGCACACATTCTACTAATGATTGTAATATTTAGTCGATTAATCCCCAAGGCGTCTTCTATCTTAAAGATGTACCAATCATTGTTAAGGTTCCTTCCTGCCTTTGAAACATGTCTTGAATTGAGATCAGAAGCTCGTGCGGAAACCTCAAAACCAGTCATTGAAGATTACAAGCCACTTCAAATAAAAGAATCAATCCAATTTAAAAGTATTCACTTTGAATACAAACAAAACGTTCCTGTTCTAAACGATCTGAATATGAGTATTCCTGTAGGAAAAACTGTTGCCATTTCAGGGGCTTCAGGAGCTGTAAAACTACCTTGATAGACATTGCTCTTGGATTGATTGAACCAAACAATGGATCTATATTAATTGATGGAGTTCCATTTAATAAAATAAACCAAACTACTTGGAGAAAAGCAACTAGCTATGTTCCTCAAGACGCATTTCTATTGGATGATTCCATCAAACAAAATCTTCTGTGGGCAAATCCAAACGCATCCGATGAAGCAATGAAGTCCGCGTTAATTGCAGCCGCAGCAGAAGGCTTTACATCTAAACTACCACAAGGTATAGACACTCAAATTGGATCAAAAGGGGTTCGTATTTCAGGTGGAGAGCGTCAGCGATTATCAATTGCAATGGCACTAGTTCGAAAACCTCAGTTTTTAATATTAGACGAAGCAACTAATGCAATAGACCAAACTAACGAGAAAACAATATATGCCAACATCCAACAACTGAATTTAACGGTGCTCCTAATTTCTCATGACAAAGAAACACTACTTCAGGCAGATTCTGTTTATAAATTAAAGAACGGCGTTATCAATTGATTTATTGATGAAGATAATTACCCCAAAGCGTATAATTACCTTCCTAAAGGCTCCTACAGGGCAAAAAAACATGTTTAGAGAAGCTTTCCTGTTACTCTTCCTGGCAAGGGTTTCCGTTTTATTTGTTCCGTTTAGGGTCATCGCAAAAAAAATGGGGGAACGCATGTTAGAAACCCTTCATACAACCGACGAAGCCAATTACAATACATTATTAGAGATTTCTAAGAGTAGTTAGAAAGGCTGCTCTTTATACCCCCCTCAGAAGCATGTGTTTTGAACAAGCCTTAACTGCTGCAAAAATGCTTAAGAAAAGAAAGCTCTCTTCTACCATTTACTTTGGAGTTCAGAAAGATGCAGAGCATAAAACAAAACTGAAAGCTCATGCCTGGGTGCGCTCTGGAGAAATAACTTTGACTGGAGCAAGTGGTCACAAAAAATTCAATGTCGTCGCTTACTTTGGGCAACAATAAAATCTTGATTTGAACTATTCAAAAGAAATATCATTTCAATTTTGCACCAATTTCGATGTCGTAAGAAATATTTGCATTCAATTTATAGAAGGAAAGGAACGATCTTTTGAAGAAGAAAATAAGCATAATTTAAACAAGGTATTTCAACTTGCCAAGCGACATAGAGTTCAGCGTATATTGCCACTACCCTCTAATGGTTACATTACATACGGCAAGGAAATGTTTGTTACAGAAAGACTTTTAACTGAAATAAATCAGGATTAAATAAACCTTAGCAATGGTGCTTTGCTTTATCCTAATCCGACCGATAATATTTGCTATGTAGAGCTGGGTAATTCAAATAATGAACTGGACGAGGTACCTGTATTTAATGTACTCGGAAAAGAAATAACGACAATGGTTCACAACAATGTTCTTTCGCTAGCCAATCAGCCTAGTGGGGTTTACATTGTAAAAATAACGTTGAATGATGGCAGTGTGATTGCTAAGCGTTTGGTGAAACAGTAGCAACTATTGTTTCACCAATTTTATACTCGATTTTTTTGCTCCTTGATAAAGGGTACAAATGTAGATTCCGGCTTCCATGTTTTCCGAATTTAAATCAATCATTTTGTTTCCGGGTGTCTGCTCTTCATTTACCAAGGTGGTACGTGTTTTTCCTGTAATGTCGGAGATAATTATTAAAACATCCCCCTGCTCCTTCACCTCATAAAACAAAGTGGTATTGGTACTAAAAGGATTAGGATAATTGATAAAAGCCAAGTCCTTGAAAGTTGTTTTATTATTAAGATAATTCACCATCGCACTGTCGATCCATGGGAAGCGAAAAGCCCTATAGGTTCTAAACTCTCCTAATGTGTCTAACCTAATTTCCATAACAACATTCCCATTCGAATCAACTTCGGTTACATGAGGAGAACCGATATCTGTTGCTCCCCAACTGATAAGATCGTTGCCATTTTTAAGGCGTTGAAGACTCCCCATGTAACTAGAAAAAGTATGCAGCGAATCGCTGTATTCCCTTACAACAGTTGCTGTCATAAACGAAGTATCAAGATGATACTCCACAGCTCGGGGCGAATTACCTGTGAACTCGGCATTATCAAAAATTGTAATATTTCCATTTCCCATCCATCTGGCATCATGCTGAGAACAAAATCCAGCTGTGTCGCCAATAAAAGTAAATTGATTATTCTTCCCTCCTAGTCTCCACATTATGTCTCCAGTGCTTCGATCAATTTTTGTAACCTCATCCAGTTTTTTCGAAGAGATAATAATATTACCATCTTCGTCTACATCCACCGAATTACAATGCACATACGACATCGTAGACGCGGCTAAATTTGCTCCATGTAAATTATCTGTAATCGCATAGTGATCTATACTTCTCCATTCGAAAACAACATTTTTATTATCACCATCTATTTCTTGAATTATAGCTCCACTTACCCACGCACTGGAATTCCCTCCATCAACCACAGTGCTCATATCAACCACCCACCAGTCCAAACAGATCATCAAGGCATTGCCATTTGGTAAAATTTGGAGATCGTGCCTATCTGTATCGTATCCATTCCCACAAGCAAAAGAGTCTACAACAGCATAGCTCGAATCCATAACATGGAAATTATTGCCGAGGGGATTCGAAAAAGTGATTTTCCCATTTGATTGTTTCTTGAAGTCGAAAGACAAATAAGGAATTTGTGATTGAAAAACCGCCTCCCCGTTATTATCCAGAATTAGGTGGTGTGCATCTCCCATGCTCATGTGTGGTCCGATAAATATATATCCTTCTCCCAACTTAGTAGTATCATATATATTCATAACTAAGTTGTCCATACCAAATAATGCGGCCTTTGTATTTAAGCTGTAGGGTTTATCATTTAGTTCTGAATGATTTTTAATCTTTTTGTCGAAAGGTGAAATATTAAAAGAAAATTCCAGCGTTATGCTTGGGTTCTCGCAAGCACCTTTTACAGTTGCAACTTCCCCATACCGAAAGTCGAATAACGGTTCCAATAAAACAGTGTTCGATTCGGAGATAAAAATAGTCTCAAAAGCGATGATTCCAGAGACACTTCCATTTAGAGTAACCTTAAAGTCGCGTTCTTTGGGGAATGAATTTGGTTGAAATCGTATAATTATGTTGGTAGAGGCTGAAAGGAACTCCGAATTAGGGATAGGATAAATGGATGCGATCTGAGCTGTGCTCTCTTGAAGTAAGATAAGCGATGACAGCAACAATGTTATAAATTTCAAAAATTTCATCCAATTACATTAGATATGCTAACTAGTCCAATGTTTTTTTAATTTTATTACAGCATTTACTTACCCCATGAAATATAGTTTTTTAATCTTAATTTCTATCATATTTCAGGTTTTCTATATTACTTAATCACGCATAACACATCTCTTGCATGGAATAGTTATATTGAAGCTAACGATCCTATAGGGCAAAGGTTTAAATCCTAATAGCACGATTTAGAAATCAAAGACAATGTTGCTATATTTACAATAGTAGAGCGGATATCTAGTGCAAATAAGCCTTGGGAAACGACATAACACAATACGTCATAACATGCAGATTAACAGTAAAATAATATTATTTATTATCGGACTTGCAATTTTGATTTCATCAACGGCCTCTGCGCAATTGCACTGTGGAGAAACTGAACAGATGGAAAGAATCCGAACTGAAGATCCCGCTAGGTATGCCAGATATTTGGACGACCGTGCCAAGTTTGAAGAAGGCCTAAATAAAAATGGCGTAAGCTTCCAAAAGTCTAGCTCCACTTATATAATACCAATCGTTTTTCACATTATTCATAACGGCAATGCTGGGAAGATCAAAGAGGCGAAAATCTATGATGCAATAAGAATCTTAAACGAAGATTTCAACGCTTTAAGTCCAGACACTGGAAAAGTAGATCCAATATTCTGGCCACTTTATGCCGACATATCTGTTGAGTTTAGATTAGCAAAATTAGACCCTTCTGGCAATTGCTCGGATGGGATAAATTATTACAACCACGAATCGCATTCTACAGGAGGAAATGATGCTACTTATGGTTGGGTGCAAGACCAATGGACACCAAGTTGGAAATATGATAAGTATTTAAATATTTATACAAATAGGAATTTGAACGGTTATTATGGGTGGACTTATGGAGCAACAAAGGATGAGTTTTCTGGAGTTATGGTTGTAGCTAATAGTGTTGGTACAACGAATAATTACGACAATAGAACATTAACTCATGAAATTGGTCATTGGTTTAACCTCAAACATACATGGGGCAATGGAAAGGATGCTGGGCTTCGCAATAATTGTAATAGCGATGACAAGGTTACTGACACCCCGAATTGTAAAGGTACCTACGGGTGTCATAACACCCAAAATAGTTGTGATGATGGTGCTGGAGACCTTCCAGATAATACTCAAAACTACATGGATTATGGATGTGGAATTATGTTCACTGAAGGTCAAAAAACAAGGATCCATGGTTCTCTTAATGGTTCTGTTCATGACAATCTGTGGTCTGCCAGCAACTTAATTGCTTCTGGAGTTGAAGACCCTTACGATTTTGGATTAGTATCTTGTGGATTTGATGAGGTTGACATTATAGTTGATGATTCTCAAATTATCTGTACAGATGGTTCGATCAGCTTTACCTACGAAACCATTGGCGCAACTGCAGACAGCGCGGAATGGAGCTTCCCAGGAGGCACACCATCTTCTTCTTCGGAAAGTAATCCCATAATTACGTACTCAACTCCTAGTGAATATGTTGCCTATTTAGACGTGTATTCCGGTCAATTCTCAGCTTCCGATTCCATTAATATTACAGTAATAGAACTAGGTACTGGGGTTACCCATCCTTACGCTACAAGCTTTCAAGATAGCGCAGCCTTCGCAAATGATTTCATTGTTTCAAACCTCGATAATGATGACTATGCCTGGGAACGAATCACTACAAATGGTTATGACGACAATTTTAGTGTAAGGTTTTTTAACAATGCTTCATTAGTGCGTACGCAAGATGAACTGTGGGGACCATTGATTGACTTAAGTGAAATAACCAATACTGCTTACATAACGTTTAGAGTAGCCTATTCATATTTGAAAGAAGAAAATGATAAGTTGGAAGTGTTTTTTACCAAAACCTGTGGCGAAACCTGGAATAGATTCTATGTTAGTAAAGGCTCAGATTTGAAAACAATGGAAACTGGAGCTCCTTCTACATACGAAGACTGGCGAGAAGAAACCATAGAACTTCCTTCTGGCTACAATGTTAGCGGGGTTCAATATAAATTTAGATTCACTTCTAGTGGAGGCAATCATATATGGATCGACGACATAAATAACACAGTAACAGGGATAGAAAAAAGTGTAGCGATAGACAGGACCTTAACCATCTACCCTAACCCAATAACATCTACCTCTGTAATATCATTTAAGCTAGTTAACCCAGAGGAGGATGTTAATATAGAAGTATATAACATCCTAGGTAAGAAAATTTCTAACAGAAGCTATGGCAAATTTTCAAAAGGCAAACACCAATTAAACCTAAGCAAAGAGTTAGTATCTCCCGATAGCCAGAAGAGTGGCATCTACATTATTAAAATTAGATTCGGCAAAGAAGTGGTTACCAGAAAAGTGTTAGTGAAGTAGATAAAACTACTACACCTCGAATTGCCCGTCTCAACGAAACAGGCGGGCAGCTTTGGGGGGCACCTCAGTTTATTAAATCATTGTCAGTTGATGCATCCCGATACTTCGGGAGTGATTTTTTACTTCAAGAAACCGCATCGTCCCGATAGCTATCGGGAACACAATAATTTAAAACGAGATGATTCAAAATTAGCGCATCACATTCCAATTTATATTTTCAGAGGTAAGTAGATAAACTAATATCTTTATCGTCACTAAAATCAATGAATAATGAACTTATTTCAAGGGCAAAACCTTCTAGAGTTTGCTGAACGCTTTAAAACTGACCTAGATTGCAAAGAATATCTATCCGAGATGAAGTGGAAGGCTGATTATGGCTGTTTAAAATGTAGTCATAAAAAGAGTCAAGTT
>JABSPQ010000283.1 GCA_013214205.1 Flavobacteriales bacterium | reverse complement strand
TTGATTTGTTCAATCAAAGATGGCCAACAGCCAATAATTTTTCTTCGCAGTTTTAGGTGGTCACTTTGCTCCGTCGCAGGTGGTCACTTTGAAGCGTCCTGGGGTGGTCAGTTTTATCCGCCGAAGGGTGGTCTAGGATAGTGTCGTATCCAGTTATCGGAAGGAATAGAATCTATTATCTCTAAATCAACTTCGCCGTTTTCACCTTCGTACCTAGTAGCCATGTAAAAGATCATTCGTGCAATGTCTCCTTTAACCTCGTCGCGTGGCTTCCATACCCAATCATCAGTACTTGTGTAAGAGCCTGTAGGGGTAACACCACCATCTAAATACTCTTCTGTACATTCGGCAAACCATCGGTTGTTACGAGCTGAATTTACCGACACGTCACACGGCTTTAGATGGTGAATGTCTGTACCTGCACCTCTACTTGTACCCAAATCGCCTCTACTCTTAGCCCAAACATGTTCCCTAGTCCATCCCCGCGCCCGAATTATACTCCTGTGCTGCATCTACAGATTGCCCCGAATAAACCAGAATCACATTATCGGTGTTTATGGTGTCTTTATCCGTTTCCTTTAGAATATCCCATACGTCTGTACCTGTGGTTGTGTAAGTGTACTCTGTGTGATCATCTATTATGTCGTTTAAGGCATCTTTAAGAGCGTCTCCTGTCAATCCGTTTGCGTTATCATAATAACCCGCTGGTATCTGTGCAAGTACTGAAAAAGGGAATATAAGTAGTGCTTAAATAATTTTATCCATTCTCATTTAATTTAATAGTTCAATTAAATCAGAGCTTACACTATAACAACCCTTTCCAAATGTACTTTCAACCCTATAAATACTCATTATTTTGACTTTTGCTTTAACAATATCACCGTCGTTAAGTTTGGCTAAAAATCTTTGGTTGTCCGTATTAACTGAAATAGTGATTTGTTCCCCTACATTTGCTTTATTCCCTACTAAACATAAGGATACATACTTTCTTTCTTCTTCTTCTTCTTCAAATACTACAAAGTTTACAGAATTTTCAATAATTAGATGGTGCCCAACAAATTCTTTTAATCGTAAATTCTCCCACGCAGGGTTTAAGTTGTATTCGTTGTTACAATCCATTAGTAATGTATCACAAAACTTAATAAATTCAGTGGTTACGTCTATAGCTTCTACGGGATCATCTTCGTCATAATTTACAGACGTGACATCTGCACAAGAACTAAAAACTATAACAGAACTAATAAATATTAACATAAAGTATTTCATAATAAAGGATATTTTTTATTTATCGGTTTAACTCTTTAAATATTGAAGCCAATTCAGAATCGGAAAGTTCCGTAATATGTTCTTTTAGCAGTTCCTTTATCTTAGGGTCTTCAAATACCTTGTAATCAATTGCGATGTATCCGACTTCTGTTAAGTTCTTAAGTCTATTCCCTAAAAGAATATTATTGTAAACTTCTGTAATTAATTCTTCTCTCTCTTTATTATTCATTGTTAATGGTTTATCATAGCTCTCTTGATGCAAATCTAGTAATAAATACCTTTAAGTATAATTAATTAGTCATATTACCATTACATTTGGAATATAAATCAATGGCTATGAAAAAACTAGTACTCTTATTTCTGTTACTCCCTGTGTTTGGATTCGCGTAAGACGTTAATATTCCAGATGCTAATTTTAAGGCTGCTTTAGTCGGGAATCCGTCTATAAATACCAATGGTGATAGTGAAATACAGGTAACAGAGGCTATTGTTTATACTGGGGCTATTGATGTCGCAAATTCAACTATTTCCGATTTAACAGGCATTGAATTTTTTATTGAGCTTACAGAATTGAAATGTTCTTCCAACCCCTCCTTAATGGATATGAACCTATCTAACAATACAGCACTCATATAATTAAGGTGTTACAGCAATTCACTAACCAGTTTAAATATATCTGGTTGTATTGCTCTTGAATTGTTAGTATGTAATAACAATTCTTTAACCAGCTTGGACGTATCGACCTGTACGGCGCTTACAACTTTACTTTGTTCTTACAATTCAATAACCAGTTTGGACGTGTCTAGCTGTACAGTTCTTAAAGAGTTACAGTGTTATGACAACTCCATGACCGATTTGAATGTGTCTGGTTGTACAGTACTTAGAGCCATAAGTTGTAACGACAATTCTTTAACTGGTTTGGATGTGACGAGTTGTACAGCACTTACGCATTTCACTTGTTCTTCTAACTCCTTAACCAGTTTGGACGTGTCTAATTGTACTGGACTTGCTACATTTGAGTGGAGGGTTAGTTAAGAGAATGTCACCATTATTAACTTTACAAAATGGAAAAACGAAGAACATTTGATTCTGCTTTCAAAGAGAAGGCAGTAGCACTGGCAGCAGCAAGAGGTAATGTGCCTGCAATAGCAATAGAATTAGGGATAGAGGTAAATATGCTTTATCGTTGGAGAAAAGAGTTGTCTCAGTTCGAACACAATAGCTTTCCAGGACGAGGCAAGCCCAAAATGACAGATAGAGAAAGAGAACTGGCAGTTTTAAAATCAGAACTAGCAGATGTTCGTATGGAACGGGATATATTAAAAAAGGCAATCGGCATCTTCTCCACGAG
>JABSPQ010000282.1 GCA_013214205.1 Flavobacteriales bacterium | reverse complement strand
TGTTGATCTATAATAGAACCTATTTTATTCCAATCTAATAGTGTATTCATTTGTGTGAAAAATGTAGTCTTTATCTTTCTTGTTCTTAAATCACAAAAACTATCTGCCAAGGTCGGGGATTTCTCTAATTTCATACATTAAGAATACATTCCAAATGCCTTATATGCAGATGTTTAAATGCATTTTTTGCCCGGAATTATTGAAATATACTCCTTGCAACGGTCTTAAGTCTTTACAACCCAAACCACTTCATTCCGCTCGCATTTTCCCAATAATTTGACAGAATCTGACGATTTCTACTCCCGTAGGGTACAAAGAGTAGACGCTTAAGTCCATAAACGCCTGTCATTCATCGGCGTATAAATGTCGTTTGTCGAAAATGTTAAATTCCTCAAAATTTAATTTAGGGTAAAATCGTTCCTACGGTGTATTATATATGAACCATTAAAACAACATATTATGAAAGATTTCCATAGTTTTATTATCAGTGTAGCATTTGTAGCAGTAATTATGATCGGCGCATTTGTTATCGGATAAAGTCAATAGGGAAGGGACTTGTCGGGTGAGTGGTTTGATTAAATTAAGTCACTCATTACTAAAAAGTAACTGCTTTTTACATTACTTCTTCCCAATATTATTTTTTTGAAAAGCCAAATCATAAACCAAACGGCAATCAAATTTTATCACCTATTAACCAGCGAGGGTTAATAAGTAACACCAAAGAGCTTAAGTTTTTATTATACATTTGTATAAGTTTCAGTTATAAAGAGAGTTAGGGGATTTTCCTTGGGATCTACTAGGGTAAATGTGAGTTAGAGGAATATTAACAACAACCATTAACAATCACATTATGAAAAAATCACAAAGTATAAAACGAGCACAGCAAGATGCTAAGGATACGAAACTTATGATGATAAGTGCAGGAGTATTTTTATTTATATTAGCTTGCGCTATTGTTGCAGTTGAGATATTTTAGTAACGAAATAGAAATCGTTAGAAAGATTAATTGATGCTATCAGTAGTGTCTACAGGGATAATTGTGTCTATTGCAATAGGTATAACAGGCACAATTGGAATTACCCGTCGTCTTCTTTTTACTTTCTTTTCTAGCAATTGTCTAAGTCCAGCATGAACGTTGGCTATGCTTAAAAAGAACTCCTTGTTATCTACCGCAATTTGTTCTGTATGTAAAGCATTTTCGTTTCTATAAGTCCAAGTAGAAATAAAATGAATCGTCGAAGTATCGCCTCGGCCACTTACCTTAATCGTGTTAATCCTATTATTAAAATACCAGCTATCCAAATCAGGATTGGTATCATTTGCAGTTGGTATTACCTTAAAGCTAATGCTATCAAGAGGGCTTTGAGCAATTACTGTTTCTGTTAACAAGCCTCCATCTATCTTTTGCAGGTATCTAATGGCGCCTAGTAGCTCAACAGTAGTTGTGTCGAACACCACACTTTCAACATCCGAATTATAAGTAGGCAATAGATTAAAATCCATCAAGGTTTTCCAAACCTGTTCTTTTGGTGCGGCAATTATCTTCGAATCTTTAACAATAAATAGAGTTGTTGGTACAGTATTCGAAGTATTTAAACCATGTTCGCTTTCACCATCCGATTCTCCGCAACCCGTAAAGAGCAACGAGCAACAAGCCGCAATTGTACCAAGAAAATAAATAGCCTTCATATATTTAAGTCGTTCCTCAAAAGTAAAGATTGTACAACACAAATATAGGCGCACCTTCGCAAAATCTATACAAATAGAATAACTCGCGCGAACGTACCGTCGGTGAGGGCGGCATCCCAATGTCCGTCTTCCTCGTGATTTCGTTCTTACGAAATACACGGGGATCTCTACGCCATGCTCAACTTGCTCAAATGCATATTTAAGTAAGGAAACGGTGTGGTTCTTATTGTTATTGTCCTCATGCCGGACGGGCATTTACTTTTTTTCTTGACAAAAAAAAGTAAACAAAAAAAACACGGCTTCTGAATAATTTAGATAAAACTACACCTTGAATTTCTCTCACGCATACCAAGCCGTTCCTTTTTCTTTTCAAGAAAAACTCAACTTATGGAATACTTACTAGAGCCATCCTGCGCTAAAGCTTCGGTTGGCAAGCCAGGCGCACAAAATCCAAGGCTTGTTTTATGGCTGAATTTTTCAGAGGTCGAACAAGAATAAATTCAACATTGTGGCCTAGAGAGACGTAAAGGAGTTAAGGAAAAGTTGTAAAAAAAGATGCGTACACACGGTAGAAAAACAAAATTAGCTACTTCTCATTTCTTCAAATCTTGTCGATTATCAGCACCGAAATACATTTTAATTCAACAGTAATAACCCGTGTAAACTCGCACCTAAATTGAATAGATTATTATCTAAATTTGTTAGACAAAAAGGTGAACGATAATAACAAATCTAATTAAGAAATGGAAAACAATACGATAAGCACATCTAAGGGTGCATCCCTTATGGATAGAAGGAAAGCAGTTGTTCCTAACGGTATAGGAATCTTTAATACAGCTACCGCAGTTACAGCAAAAAACGCAACTATTATAGACGCAGATGGAAACGAATTAATCGATTTTGCTGGAGGAATAGGTGTTGTAAATTCTGGTCATTGTCCAGATTCAATTGTAGCTGCTATCTCCGAGCAAGCTTCCAAAATGATCCACACATGTTTTAACGTGGCTACCTACGAACCATATTTAAACTTAGCCGAAAAACTAGCATCCATCTTACCACATGGCGATCATACCAAAGTAATGATTACCAACACTGGCGCAGAGTCTGTGGAGAACGCCATTAAAATAGCACGACAAGCCACAGGCCGAGAAGGTATTATTTGTTTCAGCGAGGCATTTCATGGCAGAAGCATGATGGCGATGTCGTTAACATTTAAAGAAGCATACAAAACTGGTTGCGGACCATTTGCACCTGGAATCCACAGGTTCCCATTTCCTAATTATTACAAGAACGGAAACGGTAAATCGGTTGCTGAGTTTGGAGTGGAAGCATTGGCAGATTTTAAATCGAGATTGGATACAGAAGTAGACAAAAATAACATTGCTGCTGTAATCTTAGAATTGGTGCAAGGCGAAGGAGGATTTACTGTAGCTCCTCAAGAATATGTTGAAGGCCTTAGAGAAATCTGTACCGAGCATGGAATTATGTTGATATTCGATGAGGTTCAAGCAGGCTTTGGACGAACAGGTAAATGGGCGTCGCATCACCATTACAACGTTACACCAGATCTTTCTACCTATGCGAAGTCTATGGGGTCTGGAATGCCAATTGGTGCTGTAGTGGGCCGAGCCGAAGTAATGGATGGCGCTAAACCAGGAACTATTGGAGGTACTTACTTGGGTAACCCCGTTTGTTGTGCTGCATCTTTGGCTACCATCAAGTTTATGGAAGACAACGATATCAACGGTAAAGGTGTTGAAGTTGGCAACATAGTAAAAGCTAGTTTCGATGCCATGAAAGCGAAGTATTCCGTAATTGGAGATGTTAGAGGATTGGGTGCTATGTTGGCCTTTGAATTGGTGAAAGATGGCGACAAAAACGAACCAAACGGCGAGTTGTGTGGCAACTTAGTACGTGCATGTGCTGCCAGAGGCTTGATTATGTTGAGCGCTGGAACCTTCGGAAACATTGTTAGGGTATTGAGTCCGCTTACAATAGAAACAGCATTATTAGAAAAAGGATTAAACATTATTGACGAAGAATTAGCAAAATTAGCATGAGTTATACCTACAAACAATTTATAGCAGGTCAATGGGTAGATGCCCACGATGGAGGCAAATGGGATGTTTTAAACCCGGCAACAGAAGAGATTGTAAGAACTGTACCTTTTGGCGCAGGACAGCAAGATACTATAGCAGCAATTGAAGCAGCAAAGAGTGCGTTTCCTGAATGGTCGAGGAAAACGCCTTATGAGAGAGCGGATATCTTAAAGAAAACAGCTGAACTAATTAGAGAGCGGTTAATCGATTTGGCCAATACCCTTACCGCAGAAAGTGGGAAACCATTGGCACAAGCAATTGGCGATTGGCGAGTATCGGCAGATTTGTTCGAATGGTTTGCAGAAGAAGGCAAAAGAGCTTACGGAAGGGTTATACCATCTAGAGTTCCAGGAAAAAGAATGTCGGTTATAAAACAACCAATAGGAGTTGTTGGAGTAATTACAGCTTGGAACTTTCCAGCATACAATCCTGCTAGAGCATGGGCAGCTGCTTTGGCTGCAGGTTGCACAGTGGTTGCGAAGTGTTCGGAATACACGCCACTTACAGGTATGGAAATGGCTGGTTTACTTGTTGAAGCAGGAATTTCTGCAGGAGTAATAAACTTAGTTAACGGCAACGCTGCCGATGTTGGCGAGGCAATGCTGGAACATAAAGATTGTAGAAAGTTAAGTTTTACAGGTAGCACCAGAGTAGGGCATTTGTTGGTTGAAGGATCGGCTAAGAACTTTACCCGACTTAATTTAGAATTGGGTGGAAATGCACCAGTAATTATTTTCCCCGATACAGATATTGAAGCTTTGGCTAAGGATGCTGTAGCTGTTAAATACGGCAACAACGGGCAGGTTTGTGTTTCTCCTCAACGGTTTTTTGTACACAACAAAGCAATTGCAGAATTCACTGAGCACGCTGCCAAAGCTGCATCTCAATTGAAAGTTGGCAATGGTTTTGAAGAAGGCGTTCAAGTTGGTCCGTTAATTAATAGAAACCAGTTGGAGAGAATTGAAGGAATGATGAGGGCATGCAACAACGAAAATGTTGACGTGCTTACCGGTGGCGAAAGACCAGAAGAGTTTGAAAAAGGATATTTCTTTCAGCCTACGGTAATCACAAATTTAAAGCAGGATGCACATGTGCTTAACAACGAAATCTTCGGACCTATTATGCCAATACTTGGTTTCGACGAGTTTGATGAGGTGATGGAGCAAGCCAATGCTACTGAATATGGTTTGGCATCGTACGTTTGGACAAACGATTTAAACACGGCTACCAGGGCGTCCGAACAATTAGAATTCGGAATGGTTGGCATCAATGCATGGTATCCTCATGGTACGGAAGTGCCATTTGTAGGTGTTAAGCAAAGCGGCTTGGGTCACGAATCGGGACAGGAAGGATTAGAAGGATACATGGAATCGAAGTTGATTAGCATCGGCGGAATTTAAAGCAGAGTAAAGTTTATGTCGAAGTTGCTTTTTTATAATGGCGAAATCTTAACACAGGATAAATCGTTGCCCACAGTAGAAGCCATATTGGTTAATAACGATAAGATTGAAGAAGTAGGAACGGAAACAGAACTCCGTGAATTGGCTGGCAATGATGCGGAAGAAATTGATTTAGCTGGGCGTACTTTAATTCCTGGGCTAAATGATGCACACATTCACGTGTGGAAGGTGGGGCATTTGCTAACCACCATGCTCGATTTACGAGGCGTAACGTCTATGTCGGTTCTCTTGTCGATGGTAAAAGAATTCGCCGAAGGTTTAGAAGACGGTCAGTGGTTGTTGGCAAGAGGTTTTAACGAGGCTGTTTTAGACGAAAAACGAATTCCATCGAGAGCAGAAATCGACAGCGTTGTTTCTGACCGGCCTGTACTTTTAACTCGAACTTGTGCTCATATTATTACGGTTAATAGCCACGCAATGGAACTTTGCGGAATAACAGAGTCTGTTGAAACGCCCGAAGGTGGTATTATTATAAGAGACGACAACAACCAACCAACTGGTGTGTTTTGCGAAACGGCTTTAGGATTAATTCATAAGTTTATTCCGGCTCCAACGGTTAACGAATATGAGAACATGCTGAATGCGGCATCTGCCGAGTTGCTTTCTTATGGAGTTACGAGTGCTACAGATCCTGGAGTGCTGCCAGAACTAATGTCGGTTTACCGAAATATGGACAAGGAGAATCGTTTGAAATTGCGATTTAATGTTATGGCAATTCGATTGCCCGACGGAGGTACAGATACTTTACCATTGCCTGAAATGTTTGTTTCGGATCATTTAAAAGTTGATACAATCAAGTTCTTTTCAGATGGCGGACTCAGCGGAAAAACTGCTGCAGTAAGTAGAAATTATAGAGGTTTTGAAGAAAAAGGAATCTTGAGGTTCGATGAAGATCGAATGTATGAAATGGCTGTGGAAGGACACAAAGCAGGTTTTAGAATTGGCACACATGCCATTGGCGATGTAGCAATTGATACGGTGCTGAATGTGTATAAAAGATTGTACGACGAAACGCCATCACCGCAAAGACATCGCGTTGAACATCTCGGTTTACCTAATAGAGCACACTTTGATTTGATGGCTAAGTACAATATGGTTTCTGTGCCTCAAACAATTTTTATTAAAGAACTCGGACCTAATTTCCGAAAGTATTTAGACGATCAATATTTAGAATTAACCTATCCTGTAAGATCGGTTTTGGATAAAGGAATCGATTTGGCATTGTCGTCGGATGCGCCAGTGGTAAAATCGTTTAACCCAATGACGGGATTAATGGCAGCTGTTAATCGAAAAGATAGGGAAGGAGTAACCATTTCTTTATCGGAGGCAATTACAGAGGAAGAAGCCTTATACGCTTATACAATGGGAGGAGCCATTGTAAATGGAGATGAGGATAACCGAGGAAGTATTGCAAAAGGCAAGTGGGCGGATTTAGTTATTTTAGCCTCAAATCCTCTCAAAGTTGAGACAGAAGAGATTGAAAACGTAAAAGTTGATTCGACTTTTGTAGGAGGTAAATTAGTATACAAACAAGCTTAAATCACATGACAACAAAAAAGAAGATCCTTTTAGGAATAGCAGCGGTAATTATTTTACCTCAATTTATTATGATTGATAAGTCGATACCTGATGTTGACCCAGCGCTCGATATAATTGCTGTAACACAACCGACAGCCGAAGTAGCTAAAATACTTAAAAGAGCCTGCTACGATTGTCATTCTTATGAGTCTACATATCCATGGTACTCCAATATCGCGCCTGTTTCTTGGTGGCTTAAAGATCACATTAACGAAGCGAGAGAAGAATTGAATTTCTCGGAATGGGGAAGCTTTACTGCCAAAAGACAAGATCATAAATTGGAAGAAATAGCCGAAGAAGTTGAAGAAGGCAAAATGCCTTTAGAGAGTTATTTAGATATGCATGATGAGGCAATTCTTACAGACGAGGAAAGAGAATTGATAGAACACTGGGCGCAAGGATTAAGGAAGTAAATCGGGTGAGTGAACTTTATACGGATGTTCGAGGTGAATTTGTCCGTATAGTTCAACATTAATAGGTGCTTCGTGAATTCTGGTTTCGTTAAAATCTAACAATACAACTTCGTCTTCTTTTAATTCGAAAATAACTTCGGCGCTCCATTCAAATCCAATTCTGTTTGTGGTGCCAATGCCAAACCCATCGTAGGTAACAATAAAAATGTTTTTGTTGCGGGCTAAATTGATGTAGTAAAATCCGTTAAGCGAAGTAGACGTACGCGGCATGAGTTCGCAATCGTTAATTTGACTCATTACTTTTTCGTCGTTTTTAAACCACTTCTTAATCAACCCAACATGCCCATCCGAGCATTGATAACCCAAATCTAAAGCCGAAATAATTACACACTTTAAGTTGTCGGCACGTTGAATGTTGGGATCTTCCCAGTCGCAATCGTTTCCCATAGGGGCTGCCAAATATGCAATAGCAGCTTTTTCTTGATCGGATAGGGTATCGATACAAGCCATATTTAATACGATTTTGTTTAGTGCTATCCCGAATTTTTCATCGAATTCAATTGTTCGCCACAACAATTTAGTTTGAGGTAAATCGGCGTTGGGGTTCAATATATTACAACTGCTGTACAGTGCAACAACAAATAATAGAACAGGTAATCTTAGCATCAAAGAATAATTGCTTACTCGGCTAAGGTAAAGTTTCCGAAGTGAAATAGAAAAAATGGGTTAGATAACGGCTTGTGCCTTTTTTATGATTTCAATTAATTTATCTTTTGAAAGTGGCTTTTTGATAAACGATTTGGAGTATCCCAATTCTCTAGCCTTTTTTATATGACCGTTTGCTGTGGATGCTGTGAGCATAGAAATCATTTTTCTCGCTTTTAAATCGGAATCTAATATTTCATACTCTTCCATAAATTCAAACCCATTCATAACGGGCATATTTATATCGAGAATAATTAAATCTGGTGGGCGCTCTACATTTTTTAAATAGTCTAAAGCCTTTCTACCATTGGTTGCAGTATCTACAACTATGTCTTTGCTTATTCTAGCTATCAGCCTTTTATGTAAGAAGTTAGATGTTTCGCTATCGTCAATTAATAAAATCCGTTCAACTTTCCGCATTGTAATCCTGTTATATTATGGTAGTAATCTTACGTGGAGATGAAAATAAGGTTTTGGTGAAGATGGATAAAATTTATGAAAAGTAATAGAGGATTAGTCTTGAATTATTAACGAAACTTGTTGCTGCTCATGTCCATCGATGGTTATTTAAGCAAAGTACAAGCCAGCGGTTAAGCCCTCTTTATTGATGACGCAGTTATCGCTTTTTACGTTGTTTATAGATTATGCTTGTTGCCCTTTTTCGTTATATAATAAAATACTAGCTTGGAGGTTATTGGGGTTTTAAATTGTAATACACTCGAATTAATTACTGGGTTTGGACTTATAAAAGCGGTGTTTTGTTGGTTGCTTTTCTCTTTTTCGAACGAGGTAGGAACAACCATAAACATGAGTTGAAATCGAGGTTCTGTTTCTGTATCCGAAATATAACAAGAGTACGACGAAGTGGTTGTAAGATTAACAATATCGCCAGCGGTGAAACCTTCTAAGTAAACATGCGCGTCGGCGGGGATATTATTCAATTATATTACATCTATTTTATACGTTCCCGAAACTCCAACTTTAACAGTTAGTGGAATGGTAACATGAACTAGGTCGTCGGGTATGGTGTTTATTGTTAGTTCAATATCATCACTTGAACTTGTGAAAATATTTGGTGCGCTAGATTCGTACGAGTTCATTTTTCTCCGATCGGATTTATCATTGGCATCTTCCGAAGCAAAAGGAATAAACACTACAATGGCTTCGTCCGAGAAAGAATTGATGTCGCTAGAAACACTCAACTTGAGCCTGCTCTTATTAAAAATGCCATTTTTAACAAACGATTTTGTGGTAAGCGTTTTATGAGATTCCTTTATAGTTAGGGTAGGAGAGGCAGTAGCGTGAATCCAAAACCCTTGCGATGAAGGAATAATATTGGTAACACTATTTGTACTCGATTCGGTTATGCCATCGTAGATCCCAAATGAACCAGCTGTAGCATTGTAAATGGCGTCGTCCATGTTTAACCTGTCCGATGCATCTAATAATTCCCAATCTATATTACATGGAAACGGATTTACAATCTAATTCCAACCATCGTCGTCCGAATCTACTGGCGATAGTACACCTGTTTTGCTAATGTCGGTAACATCTCCGCCAGCGTACACATTAATACCAGCTGTGCCTACATCGGTGGTTCTTCCGTTTCCTGTCCAAAGTGCTGTGCCTTTAATATTAAGACCGTAACAAGCAGCCGGATTTCCATCCATCGTAACTGTATGACCCGCTACAATTTCTACATAATTCCCCGAAGTAGGTGCCACGCCTCCAACCCAAGTATCATCGCTGGTCCAATCGCCCGACTGAGTAGAATAGTATATTGGTAAAATCTCAATGCTTTGATCTAAGTTATCTCCCGCACCGAAAACAGCATCAGTTTCCACCACTCTCACATTACCAGTTCCCGAACCATCCCAATTAACCGTGATGGCGTTTGTAGTAGTTCCAGTTGCTTGCGTACCCCCAGTAATTGTCCAGGTAAAAGGCGAACCCGAAATATCTGCAACAGAGTAAGCCACCCCGTCGCTGTTTTGTGCAACCGTGTCGGCCCCAATAATTTAAGAATTTGCCTCAACTCTAATTTCGTAGTCGGTACTCGTCAATCCGTCGGCAGGAGTGAGGCGCCAAAACCCTTCGGAAAATTGATTGGTTACATCAACAGAGCCTTCGGTTAATGTAAGTCCGTTGCTGCCAGGGTCTGTTTGAATGAACTCCAGTTGCATAGACCCCGCATTTAGATTGCTAAAGTTTAAAATTGCACTGTAATAAGACAACGATGTTTGAATGGGAAAAAGAATGTCGAAATCGGTAGTGGTGACCTATCTTTTGAAAGCACCGCTAATTTTCTCGCTTGTTCTTATGAACGTATCTTGATTGGAGGTGCTAGTGCCCATTTCGAGGGTATTGCTGTTGCTGGCAACGTCGCCACCCGACATGGTAAATGTGTTGGTAACAGTTACGTCGCCACCTAAAGAAGTGGTTCCACTAGGGTTATTTAGATATAAGTTATAAAAAGTACCACCCGAAATATCTTGAGTTCCTGTTCCGTTTAAGGTAACGGTTCCGAGGTTCTGATTAAACGTGCCCGAGTTAGACCAATCATCGCCCAATGTAATGCTGTAGTTGTTTGTGGCATGCGTTTCTAAAGTGCCCGAAGTGATTTTTAAATCACTCGTTACTATAATGTCGTTGTCGAGGGTGGCCGTAAACCCAGCATTGTTGATTGTTAAATTGAAATAAGTAGTAGCAAATACTAACTGATCCACCGTACCCTTGTAAATAGTGGAGCTGTTTAATGCACTAGAGATTAAAATTCCTTTTTCGGGGCCTAGCAGTAAACTTTTATAAACAGTAACAGAAGCCCCGGTTTCGTTAGCCCAAACCGATGAGTTATCGGCTCCTTTTATTTTTCACAAATTATGTCACCTTGGTTGTTTACGATTCCGATAGGTCGTAAATCGAGTAATATGCTAACCATCGAAAGATCTGCAGCAGGTAATATTGTTTTGGTTCCCGGTTCTATTCTTAAAGAACCAGATCCTGTAATGGTTCCCGTTCCGCTGATACTTACGCTTGCATCAAGGATAAAAATCTTTCCTTTACCAATCCAATCTCCATTAAGGGTTAAATCGCCGAGAACATATAATTTCTTTTTGTTATCAATATCAAGGACGCCGGTAGCACTTATTGTTAGACTTAAACAATATTGATCGGCAGATACAGTAACAGTATGTGATGCATCGATAACTACGTCGTCGGAGGCTGCAGGTACGCTAGCCGAACTCTAAGTGCCAGTATTGCTCCAATCTCCGTTTCCGATAGATGTAATGGTGGCTGCTATAGCAATGTTGCTACTGCATGGCAATAATCCTGAAATGACTATTTTCCAAATTGAATTGAAAGATGTAAACTCTTAGCTCTTATTTATATAGTGTGATTGTACTCGACATATCGAATAATGTTTATATAAATTCTATAAAGGTGCTGTACGCATCTGTAAGTGCCCTCTTAGTGCCTGTGGTTATTTTATGATTTTTTTATAAAAGATGCCTGAAAACAGCCTCGTCTTACATGCTGTTTTTGCTAATTGAAATATTATTCTATATAGGTATATGTAAATGAATGATAACATTTGCCTTTTCTCTTACACATGTTTGACAATGCCCTCGTTTTACGTATCCAATAATTTTGCGTTGCGTTAAATATAGTAAAATAACGTAGTTGATATGAAAATTGTGAAGTTGGGTGAGGGAGAAGTGAAAGCTAGTGGTGGTTTGATGAGGTTGTTATGCGCTATATTAATAGTAAATTTAATAATGGTTTTTGCAATTGCATACCAGGCAAATGCACAAGTTATTACAAAGTCGGCGTGGCACTATTTAAAAGTAGGGATCAGTAGCGATATAAATGGATATAGTGATGAGACATTAATTTTCTTTTACGAAGGGTCTACACATAGCTCAAACGATGCACTCGATGCAGTTAAGTTAACCAGTCATATAACTGCTGCGCCAAGTATCGGAGCGATTACAAACGACGGCAAAGCACTCTCTATTAGTTACGAGCCTTTGATTACAGAAGGATTTGATATTATTCTAGAAGTCAAGGTTGGCGTTTCGGGAACTTACCGACTTACTCGTAATGCATTTCATAATATGGACGACGCGAGCTGTGTTGTTATAGAAGACTTGGTTACTGGCGATGTGTTTGATCTAACTAGTGATACTCCTTATTCTTTCGAAATCGAATCGGGTGAATATTATCAACGATTTTTAATACATATTGGTGCACCCTTTAATAGTAATGTATTAGATGCAAGTTGCTTCGGACAAAATGATGGAGTTGTATCTGTAGACGGAGTTGGAACTGGCCCATTTAATTATATTTGGAAGGATGCCGATAACAACACAATTGCTTCTAACCTTAATAGCAGCGGTGCCAATGACGACTTAGCAGGTTTGGGAGCAGGGGAGTACACTGTAGAGATGACAGATTTTAGTGGCTTGTGTAGTTATATTGAAACGTTGGTTGTAGGAGAACCAGAAGAGGTGGTAACGAGTTTTGCTACTTCTGCTGATGTTGTAAATTTAATGGAAGGCGGATATATAGACTTTGAGAATACGAGTGATTATACAAATGATTGTTCGTGGGCATTTGGAGACGGTTCTATATCGAGTATGGTTAGTCCAACTTACGGTTATAGCAATGCTGGCGAATTTAGTGTGGAGCTAACAACCAATAACAATGGTTGCTACACGAGCTTTGAAAAGAAAATTGTAGTAAACGATATATTTACATCGGTTACCGAAAAGGCTACTTATAATGGCATGGAAGTTTATCCCAATCCAACCAATGGATCTATCAATATAAAATCGAACCAGCAAAACGCTAGTTTAATAATTTTCGATATCACAGGAAGAGTAGTAGCTAAAGGTAACTTGAATGATAAAGGGAGTTTCAAAGGGACTATCGCTAATAATTTGAACGGTGTTTATTTAGTTCAAATTAGCGATGGCAATACCGCTATGACCAGAAAAATTCTGCTCACCCAATAGGAGAAACAAAAAGCTTAATTAAATTAATTAAGCTCTATTACCACTATCTCCTCCACCTTCCTCTCTTGGATGTGCCTTAATAACCCTTAAATTACGACCATCAATATCTTTTCCATCTAACTCAGAAATGGCAGTTTCTTCTACACTGTCATTTTCCATATCGATGAATCCGAATCCTTTTGATCGGCCGTTGAACTTATTTACAATGATTTTAGCTGATTCAACTGATCCGTGCTCACCAAAAATCTTTTGTAAGTCTTCCTCGGTCATTGTGTAAGGTATATTTCCTACATAAATTGTCATAGTAATGCAATTTTTTTTTCTATTACAGGGGGTAAAAATAGTATAATATAAACCTTATGCAAATATTATTAGAATCAAAAATGAAAAGCTATATTTAGCATATTAAACATAAATTACTGATTATGATTCTTTTGTATGGTGTTCAGAAGTTAAGTTGGCTACTTTCTGCCGAAGCGTTGGTGTTGGTAACAGCAGTTTTTTTATTGGCTTATATCAGAGCGAACGACTTGGCTAAGGGGATTCGCTATTTCTCTATGGGGATAATTGCTTTTATGCTCGGGCTAATGTTGTGTACTGTGTTTACTTGTGGCAGCTGTCATCAAAAAAGAGGTTGCGAAAAGGCATATGCTGGTTGTTCTGCCCATGAAGGGAAAGCGGGTTGTGAGGCAAGAAGTGGCTGTCAGAAAAAACATGATAAAGGTTGCTCTCGATCACATGGCGAAACAAAAGCATGTTGTAAAAAGAAAGAAGGTAAATCTTGCGATAAGTGGAAGAAATCTCATGGAGATTGGGATGGGAAAAAATATTGGAGGGAAAAAGAGAGCGAATCAGAAGAAAAACCTAAATCGGAAACTGAACCAGCTGTTAATTAGAGTTTACCTCTGGGGTGAAACGACATAATGGCTTCTCGTAAATACTCTCTATCTAAGTGGGTGTAAATTTCGGTAGTAGTAATAGATTCATGGCCCAACATTTCTTGTATGGCGCGCAAATCGGCACCACCTTCTATTAAATGAGTTGCAAATGAATGCCTAAAAGTATGCGGACTAATGTTTTTTTCGATGCGGGCAATCGCTGCCACGTCGTTGATGATGATAAAAACCATTTGTCGGGTTAACTGAGCACCTCTTCTGTTTAGGAATAAGAAATCTTCGTGGCCTTGTTTTACTTTAATATGGCTTCTAATATCTTTAATGTATTGCTTAATGAGCTTACTGGCAACGCTGCCCATAGGCACAATACGTTCTTTATCACCTTTACCAACCACTTTTATAAATTCGGAATCGAAGAAGATGTTGGTGATTTGTAAATTGATTAACTCCGACACCCGTAAACCGCAGCTGTAAAGTGTTTCGAGCATGGTTTTGTTTCTTTCGCCTTCGGGTTTGCTTAAATCAATTGCAGCTATTATATCGTTAATTTCTTCAACCGAGAGTACCGCTGGCAGTTTTCTGGGTATTTTAGGAGATTCTAAGAGCTGGGTGGGGTCGTGTTTAATTAAATCTTCTAACAAAAGGTATTTAAAAAATGCTTTGATGCCAGATATTAACCTCGCCTGGCTTTTTGCACTAAGTCCGAATTCGTTTATATAAGACAGGAAATCCTGAAAGTGACTGAGTTTGGCTGCTTCTGGAGAGACGTCTAATTCTTTAAGTTCTAAAAACTGAACAAACTTATTGATGTCTAAAAGGTAGGCTTCAACAGTGCTGGAGGAAACAGACTTTTCGAGTTTAAGGAAAGATTTAAAGCCTAAGATGGAAATTTTCCAGTTCATAAATTATTGAATGCTGAATTTTATCTAATTTTATTTGTGAAATTCAGTTGTTATAAACATAGTGAAATAATAATTAGAAGTTGGAGCATCTCGTTTATGGCGGGATAATAAATTAATAAGAAATTGGAATTTTATGAAGATCGCAATAATCAATGGCCCAAATTTAAACTTACTTGGTAAGCGGGAAGAGTCTATTTATGGAAGCCAAACTTTCGAGGAGTATTTGGTTACACTTAAGGCGCAATTTCCCGATCATGAAATCTCTTATTTTCAAAGTAACATAGAAGGGGAGTTGGTAACGGCAATTCAGGAAGTTGGGAGCAATTCCGACGGAGCAATTTTAAATGCTGGCGCTTACACGCATACTTCTATTGCTATGGCAGATGCTATTTCGGGCATTCAGAAACCTGTTGTAGAGGTCCATATTTCCAATGTGTTTGCACGAGAAGATTTTAGGCATGTATCTTACATTACACCTGTGTGTAAAGGAAGTATTGCAGGGTTCGGTTTGGATTCTTACCGATTGGCTTTGTTGAGTTTAATCTCTTAAAGCTTTTAAATCAAGCGCCGAAAATTTCGTTTTTCTTTTTACGAAATGTTCGAATACAACGCTTTTTTGATATATCTGACTCACTTCTTTTTGCTTTATGCCTGCTCTTTTCTTTTTGAATTTTGAGAAACTAGCATAGAACGACATGTGTGAATTAAATACAGCGATTAGATCTTTGAAATCGCCTTCTAACAGAAATTTAATTCCAGCAATTCCGTCGAGCGCCATTTTTTTGAATAGTGTGAAGTAAAGTTTTTCCTGCGGTAAATTCTTTAGAAGCATCAACAATACGTTGCGGAAATTGAGGTAGGTTTTCTTTGGATTTGATTTGGGTAAACTGCCGCCTCCAACATGGTAAATGCTAGTGCTGGCTATGTACATTATTTTGTGTCCAAGTGCTTTTAAACGCCAGCAGAGATCTATTTCTTCCATGTGGGCGAAAAAGTCGGCATCAAAACCATCTACCGAATGAAAGACCGAACTTCTTACAAAAAAGCAAGATCCACTAGCCCAAAAAATTTCTTGATTTTCGTCGAATTGTCCTTTGTCTTCCTCTATATGTTGAAAGATTCTGCCTCGGCAAAATGGAAAACCGTGTAAATCAATATAGCCACCAGCAGCGCCGGCATGCTCGAAATGGGTTTGGTTTTTAAAGTCTTTAATCTTTGGCTGGCAGGCCGCAACAGACAGGTCAGAATCCATGAAATCTATAATTGGGGCGATCCAGTTTTCCGTTACTTCAACATCCGAATTGAGGAGTACATAGTATTCGAATCTATTTTCAAGATGTTTAAGGCCTTCGTTGTACCCGCCTGCGTAGCCAGTATTTCCTTTAAGCTGTATGATTTCAATTTCGGGGTAAAGCGCATTAACGTTAGCCACAGAGTTGTCTGAAGAAGCATTGTCTATTATAATTACTTGGGCCGATTGGGTAGAGTGGAGCATTACGTTGGGAAGAAATTCTTCCAACATTTTTTCTCCATTCCAATTAAGAATAACAACTGCTGTTTTCATGTGATGAAAGTACTCAATTAATCATTTTTAGAACTTACTAGAATACTGATTATTGTTGGGTGGTTTGTTAATATACTACTTGATAGTTTCTTTGGATTTCTTCGTAGATATTTTGAAGGGCCGCTTGGTCGGTGTTTTTCAACTTTTCTGGTTTTACTAATTTATCTATCCATTTAGGGTTTCTTGATTCACCAATTAGATTAGACTGTAGCATGGGGTATTCGTTATCTACCATAGCCGGGTTGTAAAATACAATTTTACGGTTGGTTAGGTTGCCCAACTTGTTGTACTGCCAAATTTCGTACGGGAAAGTATTCTCGGTCATTCGGTATTTGTTTTGAACCGTAGGAGGGCCATAGAACAAAAAGATTCTTCCCCGGGCGGTTTCGAACCCTTGGAACATAATTGAGCCATACCTATCGTTAACATGTTTAACTTTCGCATGATATTCCTTCCATGCTCTCTCTGGATCTGCTGGATTTCTTTTTTCCCAGAAATAATAGAAAAACTGTTGCATGTCGTATACATCATCTGCCTTAATTCTGTTTTGAGCATAAATAACTTCGTTTCCTGTAGATATAACTTGAATGCACTTGAGGTGATTTATAAGCGCGTCTTTGTTTTTCATATGGCTAACAAAGGTATTGTTAATGGCAACCTCTAATAGGTTATCGTAATTAACCTCTACAGGATGCTTACTACGTTGAAAGCTAAAAGCTCTTATGGCGAGGAGCTTGTTGTTTTTATCGTTTACCTTAATAACAAACCTGTAATTGCCAGAATAGATACTACTTAAATTGAGCTTGGCGAGAACCACTTTAACCACTTCGCCTTTCGCCTTTATAAATCGGATGTTTTCTCTGACTTTTTTACGACTGTTTTCTTCTTCTATGTAATAAGAAATGAGGTATTCGCCAGTGTCGCCCAGTATTTTAAGCGTGTTGTAAATCTCTACATAAAAGCTAATGGTATCTACGTTTTCGGGAACAAAAGAAATTTTGCCAGGGGTTGCTTGCAGGGGATAGGGTGTCATGGCAAATCCATTTTTTATATGCGAACCAGTTGATGTAGAAGGAGAGAAGGATTGCAGTAATTGGATGTCGGAAAAATAGATATTGTCACTAGGAGCGATGTCTACATCGGTAGCAAATGAATAGGAACGAGTGGTGTCGTTTAGGTCTACCATTTTTATATAGAGCAAATACGAACCAGTATCTAACAAGAAACGTTGAATATCGAGAAAGTTAGGCGGCACAATTACCTCTTGGCTGTGTGGAGGACTTTCTATTTGGTATTTTTTGAATGAAACGACTGAATCATTCTTCGTAATTGTAATATCAATGGCAACGTCTGCGACAAAAAGACTATCGTTATTTTTTTTATAACGAAGAGTTGCACCTGCAAAAGTGAGGTAAGTTTCGACGTATGGCCCTTGGTTTGGCGACACAAATGTGCAATAGTTGAAGAAGGATTTTAATCCTTCTGCCTTAGATTCAGATGATTGTGAAAGGCCGATTAAGACAATTGCGACGATGAATAAATAGGTGTGTTTCATATTATAAGTTGCGTAAAATTAAGTAATCAATAATCATGCACAAAAAAATATTTTAACAGAGCTTTTTGTTCTAATTAAAAAATGTATTTTCGCCTCGGAGAAGTGGCAGAGTGGTCGAATGCACTGGTCTTGAAAACCAGCGTAGGGCAACCTACCGGGGGTTCGAATCCCTCCTTCTCCGCCAGAAGCCTTGCATATCATGCGAGGCTTTTTTTTGCCACCTATCAAATAATCACTTTTTTCAGGTCTTTTACTTTAATACCCCTTTATCTATAGGCTTCCCTAAAAAGGATAGTGAAAAACAAATGAATAAATATCAGTTTTATTTCTCCCTTTTTAGCGCATTTGTCAATTACCCTTTTGTTACCTTGTGTGGAAAAAAACGGCCAAAGTGACCACCCAATTTCGGTGCAAAGTGACCACCTAAAATCACTGACGAAGATTTGTAATTATTAGCCATTGTCATGGTTTAAATTTAATCAAGAGAATTCCTCGAAGCTCTGCTTCGGGGTTGTTCATTGATCAAGACTATAAAATTCTCTATCTCGAAGAGTAGCAAAGATGCTTGAGTAGACAATTTTAACAGCTCCTTCAACAAGTGCCTTGTCTTTTGGTTTATATACACGTGCAGGCAAAATGGTTGTACTGTAATGCTCAGCAAAATCTTCAAACGATGGATTAATCTTGGGTTCATAACGATGCGAACTACTTAGCGCACTTTTTAGATTATCAGGTACTATGGCTCTTGGCGCACCTCCGTAGTAGGCCAATGCATTTTCTACAGATGTAATAAAGTGTTCTTTTAACTGGCTCTCGCTAGCCTCTACATAAATTAACTGACTAGCTCCTAGAATAGATACAAAGACCTCTGATTGATGCA
>JABSPQ010000281.1 GCA_013214205.1 Flavobacteriales bacterium | reverse complement strand
GATTCTTTAGCAACTATTGATAATGGCAGTTGTACTTACGACACAACAGGAGTTCAGGGTTGTACAGATCCATCAGCATTGAATTTCGATTTTTTAGCAACTATTGATAATGGCAGTTGTACTTACGACACAACAGGAGTTCAAGGTTGTACTGATTCATTTGCATTGAATTTTGATTCTTTGGCAACCTTAGGTGATTCGTCATGTGTTTACTTGATTCTAACAAATGATATAAATGGTTGTACAAATGAAACCGCCGATAATTATAACAATGTTGCAACTGTAGATAATGGAAGTTGTATTTACTTACAATCCGTGATTCCTGGGTGTACTTCTCCGTTAGCATTGAACTACAATTTATCTGCAACAGAGAATAACGGAACATGTGTATTTGCTGATCCTTCTAATATCATATCGAGATCAATACCAGAAGGCACACAACTGACAGATACTGTTGGAACGACACCTGAAATGGATTGTACTTTTGATTATACACTACCTGTTGATAGTACGACGATTTCAGACGTGGTTAATGGTGTGTCTGAAATAACTACTACCTGGGAGGTTTGGCAGAATGGATCAAGTACTAGTTATGTAAAAACTTATACAGTGTCAGGCAATGGTAACGTATTGTTATACTTATCAATTGTTTGTAACTCTTTTACGAAATCAATTATAGAAACTGTTGACGGAATGACTTTTTCTGATGTGGTTGATGTAGCGGAGTCTGTATTTGTTGGTGTTGATGAGCCAGCTTCTAACAATGCTCAAGTAAGTGTATACCCAGTACCTACGAATGATGTTCTTAATGTTAATATAGGAAATACTGAAGGGGTAATAGGGGTTACTGTAGTGTCATTAACAGGAGTAACTGTTAGCTCATCATCTCTGAATACAAGTGATAATTCAACGTATCAGGTAGATGTTAGCGGATTACCTGCTGGTGTATATATATTAAGGTTGTCTGATAGAAATGGTTGGCAACACAACAGTAACTTTATCAAGCAAGATTAGATTAATAATATTAAGGGTAGGTCATTTTGATCTACCCTTTTTTTATTTATGAGTAAATCCATAATTGCATTCTCGTTTCTAATGCTTTTTGTGGCAACCAATTTATTGGCCCAGCAAAAGAGATTAACCTTATACACCAAGAAAGAGTGTAGTAACTGTAAGCATGCAAAAGACTATTTGGCAAAAGTAGGCATCGCGTATAATGAGTTAAAAGTAGAGAATATTAATAATGGAAGAGAAATGGGGCGTTTGTTAAAGCGCTGTGGTTACACAGGAAATATGTACATGCCCATGTTGCTTTTTAAAGGGAAGATTGTGTATCCAATAAAGCAGGTAGATACAACTTATTCATTATGGTCATTAGATGAGGCTTTGCAACATATAAATAGTAATTGGGAAAGCACAAGGCAGAGTATTGCAAAGATGCATGAAAAACTGCAGAGTAGTATTGACGATAACTGTGAGGTGAAAGAGTTAGAGTCTTTATATTACTTGGTGTGTACTAATTTTGAATCGAAAAATAATGCTCAAGAGTTTGTGGTTAGGTTAAAGAGTAGGGGGTATAAAAATGCAGGTGTATTAGATTATGGGAAATATTTTAGAGCTTACTTAAATACTTATTTAACTAAAGATTTGGCACAAGAAGATTTGATGAAGTCAAAATCTATTTATAGAACTGCATATTTATTATATCCTTATTCTGAATAGAAACAAGAATATTTACAGAGAAAGGTGTTAACCCGTATCCGGCTGATGGTCTATCCCCCTATTAATCGGACTTTTTATTTTTTGCTTTCGCTAACTTACACAATTCTGTTCTACCTTTGCTTTGCGAGGAACTGCACTTCAGGCTCGTATTTGCCGATATTTGGTCATGTTTTATCTTTATCTTAAATTTTATTGTGCGCTTTCTTTCATCCCT
>JABSPQ010000280.1 GCA_013214205.1 Flavobacteriales bacterium | reverse complement strand
TTTGTAGTCGGTATTTGCTCTTTCTAGCGCAAATAATCTTCAGTCCAAACCTCACGGTTAGCAACCTTGCAGCTTACTAATGGTTCGAGGCACGACCCTCGCCCATAAGGGACTTGCACCCTCTAGATTAATAATTTACCTTTCGATAAATTAAAGATGCCCATACTGGACACACACAAAACCTAAACTGCATTAAAACGCAGTTTAACTAAACCGTTGTAGAATATTAAAAAAAGATTGTTATTCAAATGCTTTTTAACTCCATAGAATATACCATTTTTCTACCAATAGTTTTCTTTCTGTATTGGTTTATAGTTAACAAGAAGTTACACTATCAAAATCTGTTTTTGGTAGCAGCTAGCTATCTTTTCTATGGATGGTGGGACTGGCGATTTTTATTTTTAATTATTCTCAGTTCTGTTGTCGATTATAGCATCGGTATTTTAATTTCTAATTCGATCGACAAGGTTCTCAGAAAAGTATACCTTACAATTAGCCTTATTATTAACCTTGGATTACTGGGTTATTTCAAGTATTGCAACTTCTTTATTGAAAGTTTTTTAGATGCATTTAGCATAATGGGCAAGCCGGTTGACTCCCAATTACTGAATATTATATTGCCTGTTGGTATAAGCTTTTATACGTTTCAGACCTTGAGTTATACAATAGATGTGTACAACAAGAAAATAGAATGCTCAAAAAATATTATTGCGTTTTTCAGTTTTGTAAGTTTTTTTCCTCAATTAGTGGCTGGTCCTATTGAAAGGGCATCAAATTTATTACCTCAATTCTCGAGAGAAAGAAAATTTAATCCTGTTTTGGCAACGGACGGGATGCGTCAAATTTTATGGGGGTTTTTCAAGAAAATTGTAGTCGCAGATAACTGTGCCATTTATGCCAATGAAATTTTTAATAATTCTGGCGATTACAATGGAAGCACGCTTATAATAGGTGCAATCTTCTTTTCTTTCCAAATCTATTGTGATTTTTCGGGATACTCCGACATTGCGATTGGTACCGCACGGCTTTTGGGCCTTGAGTTAAAACAAAATTTTGCATTTCCTTACTTTTCTAGAGACATCGGTGAGTTCTGGAGGCGCTGGCATATATCCTTATCAACATGGTTTAGAGACTACCTGTATATCCCTTTAGGAGGTAGTAAGGGAGGTACATTAAATAAAATTAAAAACACATTTATCATTTTCATCGTTTCGGGGTTTTGGCATGGCGCAAACTGGACTTTTGTTATATGGGGATTCTTAAATGCTATTTACTTTTTACCTCTCTTGCTTTCTGGCAGCAACAGGAAACATTTAGATACGATTGCCGAAAACCGATATTTACCAAATTTAAAAGAAGTAATAAATGTTACAATCACATTTGGCCTAATCACATTTGCATGGATCTTTTTTAGAGCAGAAGACCTCAATCATGCAATAAGCTATGTCTCTACGATTTTCTCACCTTCCGTATTCTCTGTTCCTTATTTTAAGGATGGAACGCTAGCTGTAGGAACCATACTATCGGTTGGCTTTCTACTAATTATTGAATGGATAGGCAGAAGTCAAAAGCATGCGCTTGAAGCATATGATCATTTACCCAAATATTTAAAGTACCTAATATTTTTTCTGATTGCAGTTCTTATCTTGGAGAATTATAACCTTGCCACATCACAAGAATTTATCTATTTTGACTTTTAAGATATGAGGAGTTTTTTAATTAAAATATCAATTTGCATTGGCATCGGATTAGTCTACAAACTTGTATTGTTCATTTTAGTGCTTAATACCTTATCCAATAGAAACTTTAATAGTTACTACGGATACAGCAGTGATAAACCTAGAATAATATTAGTAGGATCTTCGAATTTATCTTTTAATTATAATTACAAAAGGATCAATAATGAATTCAAAGACTTTGACATTATAGGGTGTGGCTTAAACGAACCAAGCGGATTCTATGCTACATTAAATAAACTAAAGCAACTAAAACCAACTGAACAAGATATCATAATCTTTTGCCTGCCCTATAGCTCTTACGATTCAGAGAAATTAATTCCTTTTAACAATACCGCAAAGCAAGCTTTTACTGTAGATATGGTAAAAGAAGGCTTTAAAGATTTCCCTATTGAATCTACCAAAAGTGCGCTCATATCAATAAAATTATCTGGGGTACAAAAGCTTATTCAGCAAGTTGGCTTTTCAAACAATAATCAAAAAGAGAAGATTTCGTTTTCAGTCAAAACAAGTAAAGATTCTTTGTACCTAAATTGTTGGACTAACGAAGATCCAAACTGGTTTTTTATAAATAGTCCAGAATTCAAAATTGACCACATTACCAAGCTTCATCAGTATATAAACAATCAGTTTAAGTCAAAAGTATTTTATAGATACCCTGTATTAAGCAAGGACCTCTATCTTATTAATCCAGAGAAAATGGAGTATATGGGAAATAATATGCTATTTATAAATTCATTTGAATCTTCTGTCTATGAGCATAAATTCTTCTTTAATCAGTTCTATCATCTTAATAATTGTGGAAGGGAATTGAACACCCGGAAATTTATTTCAGAAATAAAGCAAATTACAGAAATCACTACTGTAAATAATTAAATAACGATTCTACAGTCGAGTAAGCCAGGGGAATTTCACCCCTAACTTCTCACAGAACCGTACGTGAACCTCTCGACTCATACGGCTCTTCGAAGTAGTGATACCATTTTACAGGTATCGGCTGTGTAATTAGCTCATC
>JABSPQ010000279.1 GCA_013214205.1 Flavobacteriales bacterium | reverse complement strand
GGATCCAAGTAGAAAGTGCTGTTTTAGCAGGAGTGTTTTTACCTCTCATCAAACGCAATGCCTTTCTCGCTGCACTGATGAAATCTTTTCGAATTGGCTCCATTGATTTTTCCAAGTCATCAGCAATCTTATTGATGAAGGCAGTATTACTACTACCACTTGCTGCACCTTTAATTAGTGCTAATGCGTTGTCCAAATCTCCTTTTAAGCTCGCAGTAAAAGCTGACCAAGCCGCACGTTTATCGTTATTTACGGTCTTCTTAGACTCATTTTGAATTTGGTCTAATTCTTCTTCTGTCGCAATGGACAAACCATCCGAGTCGAAGTTTAAAATCCACTTCTTAAATTTGCTTATACAATCGAATTCAACTTCCCATTTTAGGCGAGCGTCGTCTTTATATCTTTCATGAGAACCACTTGTTGAGTGCCCTTGCGGTTGGTTGACCTCTTTAACGTGAACCAAAACAGGAACGTGCTCTTCTCTTGAAAGTTTTACTGCTTTCTCATATGTTTCACATAAGTGAGGATAATCCCATCCTTTGGTCACAAATATTTCATAACCTGGTTTGTCCTTCGTTCGCTGCATTCCTGCAAGTGATTCCGAAATACTGTCTTTTGTCGTTTGGTGTTCTCTAGCCACAGAAATTCCGTAACCATCATCCCAAACAGACATTACCATTGGTACTTGTAAAACTCCCGCAGCATTTATTGTTTCCCAGAACGGACCTTCAGATGTTGAAGCATCACCGATAGTACCAAATGCTACTTCGTTTCCTCCGTTCGTGAATTTTTTGAATTCTTCAATATTTTTTAATTCTGGATGCTCACGATATACTTTAGAAGCGTAAGCAAGGCCTAATAAACGGGGCATTTGTCCAGCAGTAGGAGAAATATCAGCAGAGCTATTCTTTTGCTCCATTAGGTTTTTCCAGTTCCCTTTTTCATCAAGGCTTCTTGTAGCGAAGTGCCCCCCCATTTGTCGACCTGCAGATTGAGGCTCAGCTTCAACATCCGTGTGAGCGTATAACCCAGCGAAATATTGTTGAACATTCAATTGCCCAATTGCCATCATAATTGTTTGATCACGGTAATAACCAGACCTAAAGTCACCATCTCTAAATTGCTTTGAAAGAGCTATTTGAGCAAGTTCCTTTCCATCACCAAAGATTCCAAACTTAGCCTTACCAGTCAATACCTCTCGGCGACCCAATAAAGATGTCTCTCTCGATAGCGTAGCCAAACGATAATCCTCAAGAACTTGATTCTTGAATGATTCGAAATCCACATTTTCCAGTGTTTCAGCGACAGACTCTTTCGACATATAGTTTAAATTTAGGGAGTACAAAAGTACGTAAATTTTAGTGAATTTGGAAGTGAAAAGGCGATAAATCTGTTTACAGTCCTTCGTCTTGGGGTTTTCCGGTATCTATTTCGACGTCAAAATTTGCTATTTCTTACTTTTGAGACCAATAACTTGTAAATGACTACACTACACTTGTAAATGACTACACTACACTACACTACACTACACTACAATCAATATCTAATATCCCTTACCCAATTTGCCAACCAAAACCACTAATTTAGCGTTATGGGAATGAAAGAATCAATTAAAAAATACAAATCGTATTTCGTAGATGTCTGGCAGTACTTGGTTATTATTGTACTGTTCATCTTAGCGGCGATTTTTTATTTATAATCGATTTCATTAATTGCAGATTTAATACCACTCAATACAATCTATTATGCTTAAATCGTTATTCCTACTATTTGTTCTGGCATGTTCTACAGCGTCATTCGCTCAATTGAATATAGATTCTTTGTCGAATTTGGACTTGAATTCAGCACACAATCAAGGATTAAATGATATCTGGGGTTATGTCGATGAATTGGGAAATGAATAGGGATTTAGCGCTGAACTTGACGACTGTAATTGCTTCCAGAACTCGTCGTAGGAATTGTGCATGAGGTGCACGTTTGCTTTCGTTTTTGCCTCAATGCATTCTTTGCCACT
>JABSPQ010000028.1 GCA_013214205.1 Flavobacteriales bacterium | reverse complement strand
GTAACTTTGAGTACCAATAGTTGGGTTCGTAGTTAAACTTCCGGCATCTCCTAAGACATCATTGTTAGACAATGAAACAGCAACATGATCATAACCTCCAAAAGCAGTAGGTACTACAGGATTTGCTGCAGCTGCCCAGTCAAACCCAGAAACTGGATCAGTTAAAGGCCCACCACCACCACCAGCATAGGAGTTGCTTTGATTCCATCCGCTACCTGTAGTTTGTATATCGTCTTCAACAATTACACAAGACATTCTGAATGTTCCTGTTACATCTCCAAAGAATTCAGCATCAGCAGATACAGAAATTTGAGAAGTAGCTTGGTCGTACGTAGCAACGATGTTGTTTACAGCACAAGGAACAATTGCGTTTACTCTTTGAGCGTGCATTGTACTAAACGTACTTGGATCACCTCCAATTACTCGGTCAACAGCTCCATGTGGGTAACTACCATCACCTGGTAAACTTAAGTTTGCATCATAAGCGTTAACAGTCATAGGGTCCTGATTATGAATAGCAATTCCAATAAAGCTAGAAGTTGCTTCCATACCAGAAAGGGCTACAGCACCTCTAGGGCACCATCCACACCAAGTACCAGTTCTTTCCTCTCCAACAACAACTTTTGCAGGGATTTGAGTTAAACCCTCAAAGTTAGTACTTAAGGAGTTATCAGCCATATTAGTATCTCCAGTTAATGCAACATCAACATTAATAGAGTAATATGTTCCGACAGTAACAGCTAAAGCAATTGAATGAGTAAAGTTGTAAGTAGCACCAGAAGCAATGTTTAAACCTGTTAAGTTATCAGTGTTTGGTCCAGAACCATCATTCCATGTAATATCCATCGAAGTAATAGGTGATACACCACTGTTTGTAATTACTCCTGTAATATTCGTGTTTCCAGCAGCATAAGGGGCTGCTCCTAAGGATGTTATGGTGGCGTCATTGTTGGGGAGTGTTTTTATTACAACATTATCTACAACAATCATATTCATATCAAATGTGTTGTGGTGTCTAAAGGTTAAATAAACAGATTGTCCTGCAAATGCGTCAAGATTAACAGAAAAGACATCTATTTGACTTGGGTTAGCTAATGTTCCGGTTAAAACTGGTGTAGCAGCCACAATTGTAGCAGGAGTATTAGATGTAGTTACATAAATAGAATATGTTTCTGCATACCAAGGATTTATTTCAATAGATCCCATACTCCAAGAAAGGTTGATGTTAGTTCCTTGTGTAACAGTAGTTAAATCAATAGGATTAGCACTAATTAAAAAATTGTTAGGAGTTAGTCCTCCATCGGCTTGAGTCCAAGATTTTGAAATAGCAAATTCTCCCAGACCTGCAATGGCTAGGTAGCCCTGATGGTTGTTCCAAGCAGCTTCATTTGAAGCTTTCCATAATTTAGTATCAGTATCTGGGGCAGCTTCAACAGATGACCAGTTTCCAATTCCTCCTGTAAAATCATCAGAGAAATAAGTTTGTGCATTTATGCTTGTCATCATGACAGCAAATCCGAACGCAGAAAGTAATAATTTTTTCATAAGTTTTTAATTTTAATTAGTTTTTAATATTTACAACATATTTAATAGATATTATATATAGTTGCAAAAATAACATGGTGAGAGGTCAGTTTGGGAAGTAAACTGCTTAATTATTGCAACCCTAAATTGGTGACAAACATCATCCATGCTTGTTTTTATGGGCTTTTATAGATTTATTGATGGTAGGGCTATAAAAAATAGAAAATAACTGAAGGTCTAATAAAAAAAGCCGGCAATCTCTTGCCGGCCTTAAGCTCTCAGTAATAAAATGTATTCAACTAACTAAACTATCTAAGAAACCTTTCCTTTATAATATTGTAATAAACTTGTATG
>JABSPQ010000278.1 GCA_013214205.1 Flavobacteriales bacterium | reverse complement strand
TTGACCGAAGGACAGTATACCGATACATTAATCGAGAGTGCCAACAGCCCCTAGACCCTGCTGTCAATGTGTGACAATTGCTAAATAATGACCCTGTTGTCACGTGTTTTGATACAAAACTCAATATGGCAACAGGGTATAATCCAAATACACACTTTGTTCCTCCCCCACTTTATCAAATTGCTTTTGGCGGTCTAATACCGCCACCAGAATTTTCATTGCGCAGCTTTGATAAGTATAGCTTGTAATCAAAACTCTTTTGACCTAATGCAGTCAGGAGAGGTTTGATTGCACGGTATTAAATGTGTTTTGTGAAAGCACTAATACTTTCAAGCTTTCTCGCTAGTAAGTTTTTACCCTCAACTATATTGTATTCTTTTGGCAAGCTGGTTATAAATATAATATAGACTATACTTTGTGCATTAAGCTGTTAATATGGATTAATAGATTTATAGATTTACTTGAAGTGTTTTACTTATGATTCATACACAAAACTTTATAAATGCAACCTACTATTCTAAAATCATAAAAAAGGTATTTAATCTATTGGCAGTCGTTATTTTGCTTGTTTTACATGCCCAGACTTTATCTGCCAATCAGATAATAAATACCACATCATATAACATCAAAACAACTGGCATGAGCGAAGCAGAACAAGCTAATTGGCTTGACACCCGTCGCTGGAATATATTAAGGGCAGTTGAAGAAAACGAATCTGATCTCATTGGATTTCAAGAAGCTTTATCAAAGAAAGGCCGTGTTATTATTCGTAATCAACAAACAGAGCTTGAAGAAGTTTTCTCAGGAACCCAATGGGCATACTACCGTTGGGATGACCCGACTCTTCCAACCTACACAAATGACCCCGACCCTTATGTAGACGCTTATAATAATAAAAATCCGATTGCTATTAATCTAAGTAGATTTAATGTTGTTGCAGATGGAGTAACATTGATTAAATGGACAGATGAGCTTACTGAAAATGAATTTAATGATTTAAGTGAGTTACACCTTTTCTTTCACGGGCAAGATAGAGATGGTGACGGGGAAAATGACTTTGCACATCACTTTGATCCTATCCGACATGTTAACTGGGTAATTATTGACGACAATACACAGAGCAAAAGAATAGCTATTCTAAATACTCATTACGAAACATATCCTGGTGAAGATGAGCATGGTACAGCTGAATCAGCCATCAAGTGGGAATATTTTATTGAACTTGTCTCAAGAGCCTTTGAGCATACTTCAGAGCAATTGGCACTAATAGCATCTAACCTTGAGGCTTCTTATGCAACTAATGCTAACATCATAATGGGCGATTTTGAAATAAACATCAATGGTAGCAGGAGACAAGACACAAGGCTAGACAATACCCTGACACCCCTAGTTGATGCTGGATACATTGATACCTGGACTTCAATAGAGCGCGGCCGTGGTCCTGCAAGTAGACCACGTACTGATGGTGTGGATCACATCTTTTCATCTAACAATCTTAATACAACAAGCTCCTACTATGACACCAATAAAGAATACACAGGAAAACAAATTGCATCTGACCATTGGCCTTTAGTATCCAAAATGGAATTCCAGTAAGACTATCGTATGGTTCCGACGAGCTAGTATGCATTTAATCTTGCCAATAGAATGTATTATATTGGTTGTGTGCAAATAAGTGCTAAAGACAAGGGAATAGCGATCTTGACCAGCTAAGGACTGATAGCCATTCTTATCAGTTTTAAGGTAGCATATTGAAATTAATATACTTTATCTGCAATCTTATCAGAAGCATAAATTAACAACTTGACAAATGTTAACTTATTAGTTAACCTCATTTGTATGAGAAAGATAATTTTCTATCGAACCGTCTCCAAAGATTGCCCCACGGAAATATTTTTAAATGGTTTGTCAGGTAAGCAAGCACAAAAAGTCATATGGGTAATGCAATTAATTGAACAAATGCAAATTTTACCGCAAACGTATTTAAAAAAACTTATACATACTGACGACATTTGGGAGATTCGCGCCACATTTGCAAATGACATATTTCGTATACTAGGATTCTTTAACAAAGAGAATAATTTTGTAACAACCCATGGGTTCATAAAGAAAACACAAAAGACACCTAAAAAAGAAATAATCTTAGCTGAGAAATATAAAAAAGATTATTTAAATAGGAGCTAGTAACAATGAGTGATCTTGACCGTTATATAAGCAAACGTAAAAAATCAGATCAAGAATTTAAAAATGGATTTAATGAAGGTTACCTAGAATTCAAAATTGGTGTGGCCATTAGAAAACTTAGAAAAGAGTCTGGATTAACACAGGAAGAACTTGCTAATAAGCTACATACTAAAAAATCTTATATTTCAAAAGTTGAAAATCATGCTGAAGACATTCGACTGTCTACCTTAATGCGGATAGCACATGTGCTTGGAAAGCAGGTTGATATTACTTTTCTAAATACAACACGAAGATAGGTTGAAATAGGGGGCTGATGTCCAACGGTACGAAAATGTACGCTAAGTGATAAGTGTCTCCTATATCATGAGATAAGAGACACCTTAAATAGCATCTAATATGGTGTCTCTTAAATCGTTTTTTTGCATTAGTAGACAGGTTTGTCTACTAATCGATTTAAGAGACAATTTCAAGCCTTCATCATGCACACACAATTTATGGATATTTATAGATAATATTGAAGAACATTTGGGTGATCGTATCAGAAGTCAATTTACTGGATTAAACAGCTCGTCCCAAAACATTTAACACTCCTCTTTGGTTCGGAATCCTTGCTCTGTGATGCCTTTTTGTCATTGTTTTGAATTGAAACACAAGCCCTTCTATGAAACCATGTAAATGTGGGGGTCTGTACTGACTCCTTATTTGTTGTGTTATCTGCACTTTTATTTGTGCCATTAATCGAATGTGAAACTGTTTTTGTAGCTAAGCATTTACCCTCAGATTCCTCGGTATAAATATTCTCGATATTTGCGAAAATTTCAGAATCAACCCCCTTTCTTTTTGCAAATTCATATTTAAATTCATCCCATGTTATATCTTTACTAATAAACCTGCGCTCTAGAGATTCCGGATTAGGGAAATCACTATTATATTGTTCAGAGTCTAATTCACTACTAGATATGCTCATTAAAATCCTTTATTTTATACACTTAAAGTGTTTCATCTTGTATTCATAAGTTATTGACAACTCGTGACACACACCAACCTACAGTGCGTTACAAATTATTATACGGTAATAGTTGTTAATTAGCTGATTATTATCTTGGCGACTGCTAATATACTACGCTGTATATTGGCAGCTACGAACTTAGGGTCTAATAAATACAAATACTTAACCCCGTGGAACATCAGCCAAATAGAGGTGAGAAATGAGCAGTTCAGTTCTATCTTGAATTAAGTCAGTCAATAAGATATAATCCATGTGTTATAGTTGTATGTAGATTCCGATGCTTGGAATATCTTTTAGGATTAGTGAAAAATGTCTGATTCATCGATCAGTGACTGGCTTAATAAGCATCAAAATAAAAAATGACGGTATCAGCACCCGATAGTATCTAACGCCCACCGAGTTTGACGACTCAATTCAGGTAGCTGAAAATTTAGGCCATAACCTCTCGTGATTTTAATATACTTTCATCATGGCTTCTCACCTGCGGACGAAAACAGCATTCAAAAAATGTGACTCTTTCTGTGAGACTTGTGAAATGCTTGAAAGCGCACCAAAAAATTATCGAGATAGATTTAAGTTGTCTACATACAAATCAGCAGGTGAAATATAACATGTGCTCTAGTATACAAAATGATGAAAAACTAAACGGCTGATGGTTTAGTCTTAGCTTTAATTTAAGTATTATTTAGTTGATGAAAACTTTTTGATAGCCGTGTTAATATAGTTTTGTAACATATTGTTAGGTTATATCGATGTTTAAATCTTTTATAAAGAAAGTATATGCTTTAGTTGCAGGCTTCTTTTCTGGCATGCTAAAAAGAATATTACCCCACGGAACAGTCCCCACTCAAATTGCTGCCGCTTCGACGTCCGCTCGAAATAATACGCACACCAACAGTATTGATCCTCCCCCACTTTACTGGACAACTCAGAAAACTTGCTAAAATAGCAATAGGAGTTGTCAGATCATGAAAAAGAGGAAGTACAGCGGTGAGTTTAAATCAGAAGCTATCAAAATGGCGTTGGAGAGCAACGAACCGTATGCAAATACTGCAAAGAAGTTAGGGATCAGTAAATCACTACTCTACAGTTGGATGAAGTCAGAAAATCAACCTGAGGAGATTAAGGGAGTCATGGCGAATTATAAGGTGTTGCTAGAGGAAAATAAAAAGCTGAAAAAACAACTGGCTAAATCAAAGCAAATCGAGGAGATATTAAAAAAAGCCGCAGCGTACTTTGCAAAGGAAGCATAGTAAAGTATGCGTTTATAAAGCAACATCAAAGACGCTTCAAAATATTACTTATGTGTGAGTGCCTTGAGGTATCACGGAGTAGTTATTATGACTGGTGTGAAGGGAAGTTAAGTAGTCGTCAGGCAGCTAATGAACAGCTTGATGTGGCCATTAACAATGTCTATCAATTTCATGGTGGTAAATATGGTTCACCAAGAATATGCAGAGACCTGAAAGACCAAGGCATAAAATGCACTGAGAATCGTGTGGCTAAACGTATGAGGGCAATGGATATGAAGGCTAAGGGTAAAACTAAATTCAAGATGACAACTGATTCTAAGCATTCGTTGCCGATATATGAGAATGTCCTCAATCGTGATTTCTCAGCCCCCTTGCCTAACCAAAAATGGGTCAGTGACATAACATATATATGGACTCAAGAGGGTTGGCTTTACCTTTGTACATTCATGGACTTATGCTCACGTTCAATTATTGGTTGGTCAATGGGACCGCGCATTAACAAAGCGCTTGTTTGTGATGCTTTAATGATGGCGCTTTGGCGTAGAGGGTTTCCAAAGGGTGTTATTGTTCACTCTGACAGAGGCAGTCAGTATGCATCAAAGAAGTATCGTAAGTTACTAAAAGTACATGGGTTAATTGGCAGTATGAGCCGAAAAGGCAACTGCTGGGATAATGCTTGTGCTGAAAGCTTTTTTCGTACCTTGAAGGTAGAGAATGTGAATGATTACTTCTACAGGACTCGTGAAGAGGCTAAACAGAGTATCTTTGGATACATTGAAGGGTATTACAATAAACTAAGGCGGCACTCATCAATTGGATATTGTACGCCTGAGCAATATGAAAATATCCGTTATAATTCAGTTAACCAAATTGTCCGGTAAAAAGGGGGAAGATCAAACCATCCTCTAGTGACTTGATTAAGTTCCTTGATAACTTGAGCTAAACTAATGCCTCGGTTCCGCTTTGTGATTCTTCGAACTTTCTTCTTGAATCGTCGCAGCGATTGAGGAGCGATAGTAATATCCCCGTTATTGAG
>JABSPQ010000277.1 GCA_013214205.1 Flavobacteriales bacterium | reverse complement strand
TGTTGATCTATAATAGAACCTATTTTATTCCAATCTAATAGTGTATTCATTTGTGTGAAAAATGTAGTCTTTATCTTTCTTGTTCTTAAATCACAAAAACTATCTGCCAAGGTCGGGGATTTCTCTAATTTCATACATTAAAGATGCGTATTAAATGACTTATAATAAGGTGTTTAAGTGCATTGTTTACCCGGAATTATTGAAGTATACTCCTTGCAACGGTCTTTGGTGGTATTTGTCGACAAAAGCCTATGGTTTCTTACATGGGATAAATACGGGCCGGGTTGCACAGTAAAATAATTTTAATTAGATTCATCACACCAAACCATTTTTACCTACTTAACTGTCTTCTACGCCATCTACTATCTTCTACTACGCTGTAGCTTCGAAGAACAAAGAAAGCTATGAAGACCGAAGAAGCGAAGTAGGTTGAAAATATAAAAAGCATTATGAAAAATTCAATTGTTATAAAGGCTGCGGCCTTAAGTTTACTTTTTGCACTTACTACTGTTTTAACATACGCTCAAAAGGGAGCAGCCCCCATGGAAGATCATGGAATGGGAGAACCGGGCATGGGAGAACCGGGCATGGGAGAACCTAGCCCGAAAGAGCCAAAGTTAAAAAGCGAACACCCATGGACAATTGATGCCAGCATGAACGAAGCTGGCAATGTTGTGCTGGTTGATCCTTTAATGGAACACAATGTAGGAATTGGAGTTGATGGGGCTGGAGCAACGCACAAATTAACTGTAAATGGAATGGTGTACAGTTTAAACGGAGGCTTTATGTTTCCTGATGGAACGATATAAAGCACAGCGTTGCAAACTAATGCAAACGGGATTTTTGAAACAACGGAGGCAAACATTACAGGGAGTCTGAAAATTGGAGATAATTCGCTTTGGATTACTTCTTTACTCCAACCGGGAGATGAAGAGCCTGAAGATCAGAACACAAATAATATCTATACAACATATCATCCTCTTAGAATTCAATCTCAAGCTAGTAAAATTAGAGGCGAAGATATATTGGGAGACCCACATGAGCAAAATACCATTATTAATGGCGGTAAAAATATAGGGAACTTAGCTATTGGTACTTCGCCTGGGTATGCAAAACGGATAAATGCGAAATTGATTTTATCGAAAGATACAGATGATAAAGACTATTTTAATATAGTGCCAATGGGGTATGAGGACAAATCTGTATTTATTGTGAAAAGCAATGGTAATGTGGGGGTTGGAACCCATAACCCAGTAGAAGCATTTCAAGTTGGAAATAGAATTGTAATACATGACGGTGTGTCGAGATTATTCGCTGACAATTACCACCATGATGATATAACTGGAGGAGAAAATATTGTAACAGGGTTTTCCTCTGGGATCTGTTTTACCAACACAGGAAAACTTTGTTTAAGCACCTCAGCAGAGATGCCAAGTGGTTCTCCTATTAATTGGAGGCACAATATAATCCTTCATCCTCCTAGTGCCGATTTGCCTGCAGGTGAGGTAGTATTTAGTAGCCCAACAACAATAAATAATAAGTTGACCTTGAATGGAAATGTTAATATAGAGTCTGGTTTGGAAGTGCAGGGGGGATTGGGTACGGAGTATGTGGTGAGAATAGCTGTTAATACAGATGAGCAGAGAGCAATAGGTGTTGCTAATGTAAATGATTTAGAAAGCGATGTGTTTAGAGTTACGGGTGATGGGACAGTATGGGCCACTGCACTAAGAACAAGGCTTAAATCGGATTTTCCTGATTATGTTTTCGAAAAAGGATATGATTTAATGAAGTTTTCTGAACTCGAAACATACATTAACAAAAATCATCGTTTACCTAATATTCCCAGTGCAAGTGAAGTAGAAAAAGAAGGAATGGATGTAGGAGAAATGCAAATATTGATGATGGAAAAAATAGAGGAACTTACTTTATATATTCTTGAACTAAACGGGAAGAATGAGCAGTTAGAAAAAGAGGTTAACTTGCTTAAAACGAATAAGTAATTTAAATTGATGTTAGAGTTTATTGAAAATATGAGTAATTTATAGTTGATGAAATCCCAATTGATATTTCTTATAATTATTTTTTCACACACTATTGCGGTAAATGCTGTAGAATTCCAAATACACGTTGGGGTTAGTGGGAATTATATACATGTAAATAATGTTGGTACTTCTCTAAATGATAAAAATGTAAATTCTTCGGGCATAGGGCTTTTTGCTAAAGGGAATCTGTGGTTGATAAAAGATATTGTTGCGTTTCAAACAGGATTTGAAATAGTGAGAATGAAATTTTCTTTTTATGAGTTGATTCCTGATCCAACAGTTTTTCCCAGCGGGGTTAGTAAAGAGATATATTATCATACAGTAAAGTTTTTACAATGGTATGTCCCGCTTAATGTAAAAGTTAGGATTTTAAAGCAAAACGCGATTGGTTTATTTGTTTTTGGTGGAGTAGCATATTGTAAAAGCGCTAATCCATCTGTAGATATAATCCAAGTTGAAAATCCTGAGATTCAATTTTCTGGAAAGCCTAATTTTCGATTAGACGTAAATGATTACGGTATTACTCAACAATTTGGGATACTTACTGAGTATGATATAGATAAGGATAGCGGTAGAAAAATTGCACTGGAACTTGTTGTGAGAGATTTTTTTGGCACCCACTATGCCTATGGTGGTCTTGATTCTCTTGGCTATCTTGATGATTGGATTAAATCAAACTATACAATAATGTTTTCGTTGGGTTATGTGTTTTAAGCTAAAATTAAATAAGATGGTTAAACGGTTGAGTATTTTATTGTTGTTGATGGGGTGCTTTATAAAAAGTACAATGGCGCAGGATAATTTGGTACCCAATGCTGGGTTTGAAAACGGATCGCCACCTGCTGAGAAGTATAATCAGATGAATCGATTATCTGATTGGAAAAAAATAGATGGAGCTTCAGCGGATTGGTATGGGAGTTCGTACTATGGCTATTTTGATAAAGGTGGCGATACAAGAGGCGATGATGGCCCAAGGAGATTAAAGCCATTTAAAGGAGAATCAGTGCTCGGTTTTGGACCCTGTGAAGGTGCGCAGATTAAATTAGACCAATCTACAATTATAGGCGATCTTGTTTCCGTTTCCTTTTATTGGAGCCCAAGAGCCGTAAAGGATACCGAAATTGAAATATATCTTTTAGCTAGTAAATACAGTAGTGATCTGGGAAATAGTTGTTCAGACCATGATATAGACGGAAGAATGAAATTTGTGGTTCAGGTTAATACAGAAGGCCTTAATCCTGAACATGTACCAGGTGAATGGTATCATTATCAATCTCCATTGAGGTATGTACCTAATGAGTCCTACGAACGAAAATGGTTATTGATAAAAGGGAAATCTCAAACAGGAGTGAATAATGACCAGACTTTCAGCTCTTGGGAATACATTTATATAGATGAAGTAAAAGTAGTTTCGCAAGATGCTTGTGCAAATGATTGTACAAATAAGGAAGAGATGTTTTTAGACGTAGATGAGATTCCAACCGGCATGGTTGGTAATACGACTAAATCTTTTTTGTTTTTAATTTATAACGCCATGTCAGTTGATTTTATCGCATTTCATAGGTGGGGTGGCATTGCCTATGAATATCATTTGTTTGATATTAATGGGTTGGGATCAAATGGAATAGATAACGAGTATGCTTTTATATGGCACGGTGATAACTTAAATGGAAATGATATACCGGATGCAACATTGCTCAATTATACATTAGATATTGATAATTGTAGCAGCCGTTCTCTTAATTTTGTTAGAGATATAACAATAACTTCTATATACAAGCCCCCTGCCTTTTCGGCACCTGCAGAAATCCATAATTATGAATTAGAATGTTGCCCTGATAATAAGTATTTTCAGAATGAAACGCTTTCAGGGGTGATAAATTCTGAAGTGAACAATATGATATACGTGGGAGATAATGTTGATCCCAGTAGTGCACAGGGGCCAGTAACGGTTTTGAGTGATGCGGTACTTAATCTTAAGGCAGGTTACGGAGTTGACATAGATCCAAACGTCGATATTGAACCTGGGGCAACTATAGATGTTACCATTGCTCCATGTGGATATCAAAAATCGCTTGTTATTGGCGATTCAAAGTTTGGAGATTTATTTGACGCTTCCATGATAAAACCAAAGGAGGAAAAGAGGTTAATTAGTAATAAAGAATCGATTTCCGTTTATCCTAATCCTGTTTCTGAAACTTTAAATATAGAACTGCCATCTAGTAATTGTGTAGTTGAACTTTGGTCTGTTTTGGGAAAGCTAATTGATTCGAAAATAAATCAAAGTCTGGTGATGAAATTTAGTATGATCGACTTGCAGGCTGGAATATATATCGTTCGGGTGATTTCGGAAAACGAGGTATTTGAAGAGAAGGTAGTTAAGAGGTAGGCAGACACAAACCGCTTTTAGTAACCGTTAAAAGTACAAGGGCAGGCGAGGACGCTGATTCTAACAAGGTAGCCTACGAGTATTCCGACAATGAATTATCTAACTTAATCAAGGTGATTAGCAATCCCAACGAAAGCCAATCAGCTAAAAATTCTAAATACAAAACCAGCACTTTTAGTTACGACGCTTTTGGCAATGTGCTTACCGAAGTAGCCAGTAGTGTTGGCTTAACGGGCACAACAGTTACTTATAAGTATGATGCTGATGGTAGGTTTAGAACCGAAAAAACGAATGCATTGGGGCAAACTTCAAAAACAAGCCATCATCCGTTTTGGGGTAAACCTGTTTCGGCAACCAACATTGTTGGCCACAAAAGCACTTTTGAATACGACGAGCTGGGCAGATTAATTATTTCTGTAAATAGAAAAGGGCACCAAGCCGTTACTACCCGAAGTTGGGATTTTAACGACGATCCGGGTTTGCCTAGTCCAATTGTTGAAGGTAAAACGGTTTACACGGTAAGCAGTTCTAAAATAGGAATGCCGAGCGGTAAAACATGGTTCGACAGATTTGGGCGCGAGGTTAAAACACAGGCAGAGGGTGTAAACCAGCAGCTCATCTATCAAGTAGCTGCCTATGATGCACGAGGGAATAACTTTGCGAATAGCAGTCCGTTTTTTGCCGACGGCACAAGTAATCCTTTTGTAAGTACTACTTATTATGATGATAGAAACAGAGTAACAAGCACTGTTGCAGGGCCTAATATTACCACTTTCGATTATGAGTTGGTAAGTGGACACTTAGAATCTTTCTCAAATTCGCCCGATGGATGGAAAAGGGTAATTACAGATGCCTCAGGTGTTGTGTTGAGTTCGGAAGACGAAGGCGGGAAGCTTGAGTACAAATACACAAGTAAAGGATTACAACGCAGGGTAACACTTGCAGGAACTGAGTTGGCGAGCATGGAATTTGACATGAATGGCAACCAAACTTTATTAATTGATGTGAACGCTGGCGAGATTAGTTACTTGTACAATGGTTTCAATCAACTGGTAAAACAAACCGAAACAACTGGCGATAAAACCATGGAGTATGATGTGGCAAGAAGGGTAATTCTTAGCACTAGCCCTGGTGAAAACATTACCTATGAATATGAAACGGAAAATAATGGATTGAATTTGCTAAAAAGTGAGACCGAAGACCGAAATGGTTATAGTAAATCATACATTTATGATGAATACAGTCGTTTGGTAAAAGTGAAAGAAAATATTGACACAGAGGTATTTACTTCGGGTTTTGTATGCGATGAATTTGATAGGATGGTGATGCAGACTTTTCCGTCGGGTCTAGAAATAGAAAACGTGTACGACGAAAAAGGCTACTTAGAAAAGAAGCTTTTGGGTGATATAGAGATTTTTTACAGCCCTAATATTAACGAACAGGGTCAGCTTACCAGTTATGAGAACGGTGCTCATACAACCATTTTAACTTATGGTCGATACGGAAACCTTGAAAGGAAAAAAGTGGGCAGTATTTTTAACATGCAATACGACTTTGATCTTGCTACAGGCAACTTACTGAGCAGAGTGGATGACGTAAATAACCTTACCGAATACTTTACCTACGGCGATTTAAATAGGTTGGAAACTTCGGATGTAATGGCGAGTAGTTCTTATTTAAGCATTGTGTATAACGATAATGGAAACATCGAATCTAAATCAGACGCTGGAACTTACACTTACGACGCCAATAAAATTAATGCGGTAATAGACATTACTGGGGGGCCGAACCCGTTGCCACAGCAAGATATCGTATACAACAGTCACAAAAGGGTAACCGAGATTGGTGAAGGTGATGCTTTACTTAAGTACGCATATGGTTCAGGTGGGCAAAGAAAAAAAGCTGTTCTTAAATCTTTTGGAGCAACTGTTAAAATCAAATATTATGGACGTAACTATGAGAAGGTAATTAAAAATTCCGACACAACGGAAATAACGTACGTAGGTGGGCCAGATGGATTACTTGGTATGTGGATTATAGAAAACGGACAAGGCAATTGGTATTATACCATCACGGATTATTTAGGATCTATTTTACAAGTAGTAAACGAGGGTGATAGCCTTGTTGCAGAACAGAATTTTAATGCTTGGGGCAGGTGCCGAAATGTTGATGATTGGACGTATGAAGAGATACCAACTACAAACCCTGATTGGCTAACGAGAGGATTTACGGGGCATGAGCACTTACGAGGGTTTGGCCTGATAAACATGAATGCCAGGATGTATGATCCCATCGTAGCCAGAATGATGGGTACAGATAATTTTGTACAGACACGGCATGGTACTCAGGGATTTAATAGATATACATATGGCCTTAACAATCCTTTAAAATATACAGATCCAAGTGGAGAAAGTTTAATTGTAGCATCATTAATTCTTGGGGGAATTGCTGGCGGGTATATAGGCGGTGCGGCAGTAAACAATGGTGAATTAAATCCATTTAAATGGGATCCGAACTTAAGAACACTTGGCGGTATTTTGGCGGGAGGAACGATTGGAATAGGCGGGGGATATATTTTTGCAACTTTAGGGCCAGCAATAGCGGGTAATGCTGCATTAGGGACCGGATTAGCTGGTGTGTTTGGGACTAGTGGAACTGTTAGTGCCTATGTGATTACTGGATTGATTAGTGGAGGACTCGGGGGGTATGGAGCTGGTTTTGCAGGCGGGATGCTTCAAAAAGGAGCAAGTCTATCGAGCGCTCATCAATGGGGAATGTTTGGAGGTAAATTAGGGTTGGCATTTGGAGGGTCTCTTGGGACATTGTATGGAATTGACGAGGTAACAGTTTCTAGAGGTGAAAAAAGAAAAGTTTTTTTAAATGAGTTTGAAACTGAACTTAGAAGTGAATTTGGAGATGATGTTTTTGAAGCAACTAATTTTAAAACGCTACGAGGTAAAAGGGCAACCAGTCATCTTGGTTTTACAGTCGCTCACCTATCGCTTTTAGGTACAGGAGATTTGTTGCGTTCGGATCGGCAAACAGTGTATTTAAATGGTGCTTTGATTAATTGGTTTTATTATGGCAACTACTCTGAATATGAGTACTCTTTGTTAAAAGGAACTTTGTTTCATGAATATTTTCATAGTTGGGAATTGTATAACGGACTTCCTTTTAAAGAATTTTATAGTGACAAATATTTTGACTACGAAAATGACCCAACAGAAAGAAGAGCTTATGAATACGAGTATATTAATTTTGGCACTGGAGGAGACTATTTGGGTATTGATTGGTAAGTTCTAATAAATGTAGAATTATGAGGTTTGTTTTGTTCGTTTTTGTTTTTGTGCAAACGTTGGTTGGGTACTCACAAGGAATCTCCAAGGAGCAGGGAAGTCAAATTCTTTTAACCATAGATTCTGACACTTTAATGATTGATAAAAGAGGTGTAGTTGAAGTCAATGTTAAAATAATACGATTAGATTCTAGTAGTAGAATGTTTTATCAAGAAAAAAGAAAACTCTTTGATCGAACTCAAACAATTCAACAAGAAGAAAGTCCTTTGTCATTTCGAGTTGATTACGAGAATAGTCCTAATATTGACTCTAGTACCCTTAAAGATGGAAAGAAGATAAAAATTAAGATTGGGAGAAAAATTCGATACCGATTGAAGTATGGGTTTATAATCGGTTCTAAGGTTCATGGATACCCACATATAGAAAAAGGACCCGGAAAGTTTAGTGAATTACTACTCATTGAGGATACAACGTTGATTAAGCTAATTGTAAAGGTTAAAAGGAAAAACTTTTTAAAAGGATACTCATTGATTCCTACTAATCTTCATATTGTATATCAGGTTTTTAATAATAATCAGGTTGATATAGATGAATTTGAAGCAGATAATAAGGAAGTACTTTGTTATAAGACGGTTTCATTTGCTCCTTATCAGGTTTTGAAAATCTTTCCAAGACCTTATTGGGATATGAAAAACGTAGTTATTGGGAAATATATTAGTAATACGGTGGTACTTAAAAGGTTGAATGAAAAATAAAATTGCTTATTAATAATGATTACATCCTCAATGATTAATTACCAAAATATTTTAAATAAAGATGAAGCAAACAATCTTATTAATAGCGCTTGCGCTAAGTTACTCAATACTAATAGCCCAAGATGAAGTAACCACTTACTACGCATACGATGATGCTGGTAACAGAGTGCTTAGGTACATGATTGAGTTAGATACGGAGCAAAAGACAGAACAGAAAAAGTTAAGTGCTTTTAAGGAGGCTAATGAAGATGCTACCGGTGAAGAACTTATAGATATAGTAGCTTACCCAAATCCATTTATAGATGAAGTAAACTTTGTGGTAAACCGTGGCAAAGCCCCTGCACCAGTTACTGTGGTTTTACTAGATGCAACAGGTAAAGAGCTATACAAAGGAGAGCATCAATCGGGAGAGGAAGTAAGTATTAAAATAGATAGACAAGTTGGTGTTTGTTTACTAAAAGTAGTACAAGGAAATAGGGTAGCGAGTGTGAAGATTGTGGGGGAGTAACTTGAAGGTATTACAGTAAAATCAAACGACATGAAACAGTACATTCCCGCAATAATATTATTTACCACATCATTCCAATTGTCTGCACAAGACGAAAGCCAATATGGCTCTAACGAGCGTGGATGCTTTACAATAGGTATTCTACAAGGCGGAGGATCGTTGGTTGGAGCTGATTTTGAATATTTACTAAACACTAGATTTGGAGTTCAGGCTGGAGTGGGGTATCGTGGTTTTGGGGCTGGAATCAACTATCATTTTTCGCCATACATTAGGAGTTCCTTCATGTCGTTACAATATTGGCATCAGGGTTTTGGTGATTATTATGCACAGAGTTTGGCTGGAATTAATTACGTTTTTCGCGGTAAAAAATGGCTAACTTTTCAGATAGGTGTCGGAGCTGCACTTGAAGAAGGTCCTGCATGGCCAAGTGATAAGCTGGAACAACCTCCAGTAATGTTGATGTACGCACTTGGTTTTTACCTGCCAGTAAAAAAACTATAAACCTTTGTAATGACAAAAAAATAAAGGAAAAGGAAACAAAGTAGCTAGTGTAAAGGTTGTGGGAGGATTGAAGTAACAAAGATTATAGTAGAATTAAACAAGATGAAACAATACGTTTTCGTAATAATATTATCCACTATATCCATCTATTTGTGTGCACAAGAAGAAGGCCTAATTCGTTCTCGCGATCGAAAATGTGTTACACTAGGAATTCTGCAAGGCGGAGGATCATTGATTGGAATAGATTTTGAATACCTGGTAGTTAATAAAGTAGGAGTTCAGGCTGGAGTTGGGGTTCGTGGTTTTGGCGCTGGAATCAACTATCATTTTTCGTCAAACATTAGGAGCTCCTTCATGTCGTTACAATATTGGCATCAGGGGTTAGGTGATACTTATGCACGGAGCTTGGCCGGAATTAATTACGTTTTTCGAGGAAAAAAAGGGCTGACTTTTCAGGCAGGTATCGGAGCTGCACTTAAAAAAGGTCGTGTATGGCCAGGTTATCTTAGGGAACAAGCTCCAGTATTGTTGATGTTTGCACTTGGTTATTACATACCAATAATAAACCGACAAACCTTTGTAATGACAAAATAATAAAGGAAAAGGAAACAAGGTAGTTAGTGAAGATTGTGGGGGAGTAGTTTAAATAAGAAATGATAAATAAAGTGAAAAAGAGAATTCTAATACTGTTGTTTATTTTAATGCCTTTGTTTTCTTTATCACAAGGTAGCGTTAACTATATTTCACTTCTTCCCGAACATTTTAAAATAGAAAATAGGAACTTTTATATCTCAAAAGTAATTGACGAAAGAAAAAATAAATTTTCTCTGGGCATATCTCAGGTAGGACCGTTTAATAAAAAGGCTGTAACAAAATTTAAGAATGGTCTTGAAAATTCTTTTTTTAACTTCATTTCAAATTCCTTGGATTCAGATAGTGTACATCAGGCTGTTACTATCAAGGTTTTGGATTTAGATATTTCTGAAAGAACTACTGCCACAACAGAGACTGGTACCGTTTCGTTAAGGATTAATTTTTACGCAAGAGGCACAAAGGGAGAACAAGTAAAAATCTTTGAATTGACGAAGGTTAAGAAGGAACGTGCCTTTGATGTTACAAAAGGACACGAGAGAAGAATAAGAGAAGTATTGGTGGAGATTATTGAAGAGTTTTCCATTTCTGCATGGGAGGAAAATTTGTCTAATCCAATTGTAGATGAATCAACTGAAAATCTAATTATACCAATAAACCTTGTTACAGGAATATATTTCAGTTATAACGATTTTGTTTCAAACATTCCTTCTAAAACAACAGACTTTAAAATTATAGCGAAGCCAAGAACGCACAGAAAATGGGTAGGAAGTAATTCATACAAACTAAAAAAAACAGAAACCACTTGGAAATTCAAAAAGGTTTGGGGCTTTAGTAATGGTGAGAAAGCATTCGTGAGGCATCAAAATGAATTTTTCGAAATATTTGCAGAAGACGGCGAATATAAATTCAAAGGGTACGATATACAGAATGTCCAAGTTATCAATGGCGCTACTCTAATTGGTGGAGCATTAGGAGGTGGGATTGCGGCGGCCGCTGAATTAGCAAGAATGAAGGACAATCCTCAAATCTATATTTTAAATAAGTATTCAGGAGAGGTGCAAGGTCAAGAGAAACAGGTATCTGTATATAATGGAAAGCTAATAAATGTTTATTTCTACAGAAAGGGTAAAAATGAGCTCGCAGATCTTTTTGAATTTACAGTAAACGATAGCTTATCGTATTCTTTTGAACCCAGTTCTATGAAGTATTTTCGAATAAGATCAACTGAATCACCAATTAAGGTCTGTTATAAAAACAGCAAAGAAGTTTGTGTTGATATCATTCTACATGAGGATAAAGATACGTTTGTATCAATTTCAAATGAAGAAGATGGCATCCCTAACATTAAAAGAGTTACAAGGTCGGAAGGAGAATTTGAAGGAACAAAAGCAGAGAATATTCAACGTAGACGTGAGAGAGCTAAGTTAAAAGAAAGGAAGGCCGAGGGAGAGAAAATTGAGGGGAAGTAAGCTGAAAGAATTCACAATTTTGTTATTGATATGAAAAAAGTTTCTTATCTGTTAATTGTTGTAGTTGGTATACTATACTCTTGGAAATTGATTGCAACAACAATGAATTTGCATAGTTATCTAAGAGCTATGTACAATCCCAATGAATATGTAAACTCGCTCTTTAAAGTTTTTCTCGAAGGCAAATATTTTGACATTCCTATTCTTCTTATTGGTATAATTGGGTTGTTAATCCGAAATAGAATTGGCTTTGCTTTGGCGTTTGTCTTTCCAATATTCGTTTATGTTTATACCATTTTATTTGTGGATCCCATGCTAATGCATGAATGGAAACAAATTCAGTTTGTAACTGTTATTGCAGTGCTATTAGTATTACCATGGAGCAGAGCGTATTTTAATTTAACTAGTGGCAAGGATGAATAGAAAGCAGTTTCTTAAATAATTATGTGTCTTTCTAGAGCAGTCGATCTGCATAAATAGATTAAATTGAACCTTCATAATCCATAAAATGAAATACATTTTTGTCTTCCTAATTTACATTTTGGTAAACGCTAATGCCAATGCAGTAGAGCGGTTTGTAAACGTGCCGCAAAGTGCAATTGTGTCCGACAGTGTTCCTATAATGGTTTATTCGGAGGATTCTGCGACACTTGTAATGATGGTTTTTAACAGATGGGGCGAAAAACTAATTGAGTTTGAAAGAGCTAACGCTTTTAATGATACACTCGTTTTTGGATTAGACTTTACTGAGTTTCCGGAAAACAGTGTTTACTATTGGGTAATTACTATTGGCAATATTGACATAGCTAATCCTGAGCAATTTAGGGGGCCAATTACAATTATAAGTGATCCTGCTGATAGCTCGAATGTGGAGATTGGAACAAAGTCTGGTGCCAACATTAGAATCTACAGTTATAACCAAAGCATAATAATAAGAGGAGGTGAAGGGATTGTAGCTATATACAATATAGCAGGCAAACTGATTCATCAAGAAAAAATTAGCGCTGGAGAGCACACGATTGATTTAAATAGAAACGGAATTTACATTGTTAGGGTAACGGGTAAAGCGCATTGGCGTCAGGTTAGCCATACAGTAATGTTATCAGCATTGCCCTAGCAGCGGGCGGCCGAGTGCTTTTTTTCTTGATAAAAAAGTACTCAAAAAATCAAGGCTTACAAATAAATCCTATTTATACCTTCCTAGCTGCCAAGTGCGGTTGGATGATCTCCAAAACAAGTTTGGAGCTATCCAATCTTACTAGGCATCCAGTTTGATATAAATAGAATTTCTTTGTAGGCCATCCCCTCCGATATTAACCGTGGTGTCAGGGCTGAGCATGTATCTAAACAGAATCGAATTTCTCCTTAACTTGACACGAATACGTGTAAAGAGGGAAGCATAAGCAGAAAGTTGTATCTAACAACGCCCTAACCTGTAGGATAAGCCCTATCTAGGGCATTCTTAATAGTCGTTAGCTAAGAGAAAAATCTTAGCACCTCGTTCTTAATCTCATTACAGAAAAACTTAACTTTAGCGTACCAAAGCTTACAAGAATGAGAAAATATTTAAAAGACTATTGCAAAGCAATACCTGCAGCATGTTGCTTGCTAATTACGTTGTTGCCCAATATGGCAAATTCGCAGGAAATGACTTCTTCCGAAATCCAATTAGGACTTAAAAAACTAAACGTACTGGCCAGTGTAATGTACTTGGCGGCTCACCCCGATGATGAGAACACGAGAATGATCTCCTATATGTCGAACCATGTAATGGCCCGGACATGTTATTTATCGCTTACCAGAGGCGATGGCGGACAAAACCTGATAGGTTCTGAAAAAGGCGCATCAATGGGTGTTTTAAGAACAAACGAATTGCTACAAGCCCGTAAGATTGATGGAGGCGAACAGCTTTTTACAAGGGCGGTAGATTTTGGATATTCTAAAAATCCGAAGGAAACGTTTACTAAATGGACCATGGAAGACATTTTGAGCGATGTGGTTTGGGCCATTAGAGAGTTTAAGCCCGACATTATTATTACTCGGTTTTCGATGGAATACAAAAAAGGGCATGGGCACCATTCGGCTTCGGCAATCTTGGCCGATTTGGCTTTCGATCAGGTTGGAAACGAAAAGTTTTTCCCCGAACAACTTGAACATACGGAGTTGTGGCAACCAACAAGAATGTTTTTTAATGCCAGCACATGGTGGGACAAAGAGCTGAAAGAAACAGCTAAAAACGATAAGAACTACACTTCTATCAACTCCGGAATTTACAATCCGTTGTTGGGTGCTTCGTATGCCGACATTGCTTCGGAGAGTAGAAGTCAGCATAAAAGCCAAGGGTTTGGTGATTCTAAAGAAAGAGGTGAATCGATTGAATATTTGCATCTAATTAAAGGCGACGCCATGGATGGCGATGTGTTTGACGGAATAGACATTACATGGAACAGGGTAGCAGGCGGTGCCGAAATAGGCAAGGTGATAGAATCGGCCATTAAGAAATTTAACCCCGAAGATCCAACAACCATTGTAAACGACTTGATAAAGGCGCATCAATTATTGGATGGATTGAAAGATGAGTATTGGAAGAAAGTAAAGCAGGCCGAGTTGAAGAGGTTGATATTGGCTTGTTCGGGGATTTACTTAGAATTAAACGCCGACGATTATAGCGAAGCTGTAGGAGTGGAGATAGGCGTTACTTCGTCTGTGGTATGCCGCTTAAAGATTAATGCTGAGCTTAAAGGCATAAAGTTGGGAAACATTGATACTGTTGTAAACAGTAATTTGGAGCACAACATTATGTACGAAATAAGGAATAAGGTGATAGTGCCAGCAAACCCAAACACACAACCATATTGGTTATTGGGCGATTTTGAGGGCATGTATGAGGTAAATGATCGTACTAAAATAGGACCGCCACTTAGCGAGCCTACATTAACAGCTGTTTACACAATAGAAATAAACGGGGCAGTTTTAACTTTTAATGTGCCACTAAAATATTGGTGGAACGACTTAGTAGAAGGCGAAATGTACCGTCCGTTTGTGTCGATGCCCAAGGTAACCGCCAATTTAGACAACAATGTTTTCGTTTTTAATTCGGGCGAAACGAAACAGATTGCTGTTAATCTTAAGTCTCACACAAGCAATACCAAAGGCTATGTAACACTTAAGGTGGGCGACAACTGGACAGTTACTACACCGTCTTTAGCATACAACATAAAGAAAAAAGGTGGCGAGCAGCAAGTTGTATTTGAAGTTACATCGCCTGCAGAAAGCAGTGTTGCCGAGGTAAGTGTTTCGTTTGAAGAACCAGCCAGAAGCTTTAATCCCATTACTTATGCGCACATAGAAACCCAAGTGTTATTGCCATTGGCTAAGTCGAAATTGGTAAGCTTAGACATTAAAACCGTTGGTAAAAAAGTTGGTTACATAGTAGGCAGTGGCGACGATGTACCTGCAAGCATAGAGCAATTGGGCTACGAAGTGGTGATATTGGATGAGAACGCAATTAGAAATAGCGACCTGTCGGAATTTGACGCCATAGTAGCAGGAGTGAGGCTTTACAACACGCACAAATACATTGTACATGTAAACAAAAAGTTGATGGAGTATGTAAAGAATGGCGGTAATTACATTGTACAGTACAACACTACCTACAATTTGCTTACTAAAGACATTGGCCCATATCCGTTTAAAATCTCTAGAGACCGAGTAACCGTTGAGGAAGCAAAACCCATTATGCTAGCCCCTAAACACGATTTGGTTAATGTGCCCAATAAAATTGAAATGTCGGACTTTAACGGCTGGGTGCAGGAAAGAGGACTTTACTTTCCTGGTACATGGGATGATAAATATACGCCGCTAATTGCGTGGAACGATCCGGGTGATAAATTAACCGAAGGGAGCTTATTGGTTACCAGTTATGGCAAAGGAACATTTATATACACTGGGATTTCGTTTTTTAGAGAGCTTCCGGCAGGTGTGCCAGGCGCTTATAAACTATTGGCCAACATGCTTTCGTATCGCGATAAAAGCAATGTAAAATAAAACAAGTGGAAACAGATCAAGACAAAATAAAAGAATCGCCCACCAACTGGAATAGGATCTATTTCACGGTACTTGCATTCTTTGCCTTCTTGGTGCTCATCTTTTTTCTAATAACATCCTATTACGCACTATGAGCCCTATAGATTGGATTGTATTGGTTGGAACCATTGGGTTTATTGTTTTCTACGGAGCTTGGAAAACGAGAAAGAATAAGGGCTTAGAAAGTTATCTTAAAGGAGATAACCAAATGAAATGGACCACCATTGGCCTTTCGGTAATGGCTACTCAGGCCAGTGCAATCACTTTTATTTCTACACCTGGCCAAGCTTTTGAGTCGGGAATGGGGTTTGTACAAAACTACTTCGGCCTGCCCTTGGCGCTAATCATTGTGTCGGTTGTGTTTATTCCGATTTACTACAAGCTAAAAGTTTACACTGCCTATGAGTTTTTAGAAACCCGTTTTGGTGTACACAGTAGGTTATTGGCCGCCTTTCTGTTTTTGGTACAAAGAGGTTTGGCAGCAGGAATTACCATATATGCGCCAGCTATTATTCTGTCTACCGCGTTGGGGTGGAACTTAACGGCTACTATATTTTTGGTTGGAGGGCTGGTAATTGTCTACACAGTATCGGGCGGAACCAAAGCGGTGAGTTTAACTCAAAAATGGCAGATGGGCATTATTATGCTGGGCATGTTTCTGGCATTCGGAATTATAATGAGTAAAATGCCCGAGTACCTGTCTTTTGGCGACGCGGTTAGGGTAGCGGGAATATCGGGCAAAATGGACATTGTAAATTTCTCATTTGATTTGGATGAGCGTTATACCTTTTGGACAGGCATAACTGGTGGCTTGTTTTTGGCGCTTTCGTACTTCGGTACAGATCAATCGCAGGTGCAAAGGTACATTGGGGGGCAATCTGTTAAAGAAAGCAGAATGGGGTTGATGTTCAATGCTTTCTTAAAAATTCCAATGCAGTTCTTTATTCTGTTTGTGGGTGTTATGGTGTTTGTGTTTTTTCAATTCGAACAACCTCCATTGTTGTTTAACAAAACAGCAAAGGAAAAATTAGAACAAACTCAGTATGTCGACGAATTCCGAGAACTAGAAGAAAAACAAACCATAGTTTTTGAGAAAAAGAGCGAAGAACTTCCTAAAATGTTAGCGGCTTATGATAGTGGGAGCGAGGCAGAAATTGAAAGTGCCACACAATCAATAATTGCGCTCAACGAAGAATCAGCAGCCATTACAAACTCTGCCCGAGAATTGTTAAAAACAGCACTGCCTGATAACAGCTCTAAAGAGTCCGATTACGTATTCTTAACCTTTATTCTAAATTATTTGCCTGTTGGCTTGGTGGGGCTTTTGTTGGCCGTTATATTCTCAGCAGCCATGTCGTCTACCGCTGGCGAACTAAACGCATTGGCGTCTACCACCTCAATAGATTTTTATAAAAGGTTAATTAGCAAAGATGCTACCGACAGTCATTACCTTTTAGTATCCAGACTTTTTACTTTAATGTGGGGGCTATTCGCAATAATGTTTGCCTTGTTTGCTCAAATTGTAGAAAACCTAATTGAAGCCGTAAACATATTGGGTTCGCTTTTTTACGGTACTATTTTGGGGATTTACTTGGTAGCATTCTTTTTAAAACATGTAAAGGGAGCGGCTGTGTTTATTGCTGCTATTATATCGGAAATAACTATAATAGCCTCGTTTTTCTACTTTGGCGAACAGGTAGCTTATTTGTGGTACAACATAATTGGTTGTGGCCTAATAATGATTTTGGCCGTACTACTGAATCCAATAGACGGCCAAATATCAAAGCTAATTTCTAGAAAATAGAAAGAAGAACCTATTTACTTCGTTGAGTAACCAAGTAATTCAGTTTATCCTTGTAGCTAAAATCTTTACCTTTTTTAGCGATGCCTTTTTCAAGTGCAATTTTAAGATTCTCTATAGAACCTGCTTTATCGCCTTTTTCCCAAAGCACGTCAGCTTTAACCCAGTAAGTGTACCAGTAAGCCGGATCTAATTCAATTGATTTATTGATCCATTCAACACCTTGGTCAATTCTTAGTTTTTGCTCGGCACATTGCAACGCACATTCTAAATAGCAGTAAGCTAAACCATCAGCTTCTGTATTCTTAATTTTTGTTTCAAGATTAGCAAATAACTTAGCTTCTATATCCGCTTTAATACTCACAGAGCATCTAATCTCTGCCCAAGCAAAAGTTAAATCGCAAGTAGTAGCAGTAAGGTTGTCGAAAGTAAACCTCATAGATTCTACTTTACTCCCTTCCGATGCAGCCACATCAACAACTAAAACATCTTTAGCAGCATCGTAATCACCAGTTCCCCAAACATCGTAATCGGAGTTAAAGTGAATCTTCCAACTATCTTTAGTAGGCGTAATAAACACTGCATAACTTCCAGCCTTTAAGTCTTTGCCTTTAATTTTAATGTTGTCGTTAGTGGTAAACTTAGTTGCTTCGTTAGCACCCGCTCTCCATATCTTATCGTAAGCTACCAATTCGCCCCAAATCGTTCTGTCTTTTACATTAGGTCTGGAGTACGTTACATTCATATCGGTTAAACCAATTCTTTGATGTACTTCTGCCCACTGGCTAGGTCGCGCGCGCCCTTTAGCATTTACAGAAAATGATCCCGCAACAAGAGAAACCAATACAAGGCATGTTAAAATTCCGTTTTTCATAATTCTATATTTATTTGGTTAATTCTGTGATAGGAATAATTACTGAAAGTTGGTCCCACGATAAAACTAAATCGCCTGAAGCACCTATTGCATTCTCGAAAGTAAATCTCATTGCTTCTACTTTCTCTGTACCTGTTTTAGTAGATACGGTAACAACCAATACATCATTCTTTGCATCATAGTCGCCAGCTCCCCATGCATCTGTGTAACTGTTAAAATGAATTTTCCAAGAATCTTTACCCGGTGTAGCAAACAATGCATAAGTACCTTTGGCAAGTTTTTTACCGCCAACAGCTATGTCATCATCTGTAGTAAGTGTGGTAGCCTCATTTGCTCCCAGTCTCCATACTTTATCGTAAGGCACTAAATCGCCCCAAATTGTTCTGTTGTTTACCACTGGGCGGGAGTATTGCACGTTAATTGTAGTTGTACCTAATTGTTGAACTACTTTTCCCCATTGGCTTTTCGTAGGCATTTCTTGAGAGAAAGCACTCGAAGTGATTGCAACGGTGAATAATAAGAATAGAATTGCTTGTTTCATCTTAATGTTTATTGGTTAGTTAAAGTATAAATGTTGATTACGAAAATAATCTTTTTATAACATCCCAATCAATTTTGATGCCTAAGAATAGACAAAAAAAGAGCCTTCGTTGTTGCGGACGAAGGCTCTACACAAAACATTTAACTCATTGCATTGTTTTGTTTGGTAGATATCTATGATATCAGAAAGAAAGTCAAATTCAAGTTAGCGCAAGAACAGACTTCATTCAATAGCAGTATCCATAAGTAGGGGTGTTTCCCTAGTGAAATTGGGATTTATTTTAAGAAAACAAATTGATATAAGTAAATATGCTTGTATTCAGTTCATTATGTTTTTACTCTTTTAAGGTTCTTTGCCAAGAATACGGCATAATGCTTATAACTCTAAAAAAAGAACTATGCCCAATTCCATTCTTGGTTCGGCCTTTGAACAATTCAGCCACCTGCCCGAACCGAATTGGCGTCAGGTTAAGCTTCTTCTCAATTTCATGCATTGCTCTAGTAGCGGGTGGCCACTTACTTTTTTTTCTTGGCAAAAAAACTAAGGAAAAAATTCAAGGCTTTCAAAGAAATCCTATTTCTCTCTTCCTGAACACCAAGTGCGGCCGGATGATCTTCTCGCGTGCTCGAAGCTATCCGGTCTTACTAGGCATTCACTTTGATTTAAATAGAATTTCTTTGAAGGCCGAAACTTGCGGCATTAAGCATAAAACTGACTGTCAAGCAAGTATTACTGCCTAACATTTATGAGATACAAAGTTCCTTATACTCACCTTGACCTATTTCAGCCAGAATGTTCACCTTATTCTTGGTTGGCCTTTGAAGAATTCAATTCTAAAACAAGGCTTCGTTTTTTTGCGGTTGCCCGCCCCTTGGCGGATGAGTAAGCATTCCATAAGTTGAGTTTTTCTTGAAAAGAAAAAGGAGCGGCTTGGTATGCGTGGAAAAAATCAAGCCGTAGTTTTATCTGAATTATTCAGATGCCTTGGGTTTTTTTGTTTACTTTTTTTGCCAAGAAAAAAAAGTAAATGGCCGTCCGCCACCGGACAATGATAATAAGAACTACAATGCATCCCTGTCCATCACAGCCATGTACAGAAAGAACCTGCTATTATTGTATTTTGCTATAACACCATGCACTTATTAATCAACAGAAAGCCCTTGCTTTCTTTCACTACATAGAATTGTCTCTCACTAAAAAGATAGTATTCAAATCCCAAATACCGATTAGTAGGAAATGTCCCTTTTAGGAATCAAACAAAAAAAAAGGATTAGCTGATTTTACTCAACTAATCCTAACTAACCAATTCATTAATTTGAAAATGAAATGAGATGAAAATCTTACTTAATAAGCACAATTCTTTTGGTTACTGCTCCTTCGTCACTCGCTTTACGAACAAAATACGGACCATCTGGAATTGAGCTTAGATCAATTTTGTTACTGCCTGTTGCGCTCGCAACAACATCACCATTTTTATCTAAAACTTCTACTAGCGTGGTTTCAGTGATACCCGAAAGCTCAATGATTCCTTTGCTAGGATTAGGTGATACTACAAAATTAGATGAACCACCAACTTCGGCTGAAACAACCTCTGCTGGTTTGTTATTTACTTTACTCTCATTAGGTGCTTGCGCATACCCAACTTGAACACATAATGTTAAAACTACTGCTGTTGAAATTAAAGTTCTCATAGATCAATTTTAATTATTAGGAAGGCAAATATGCAGAATAGATATTGATATATCTGCATTTAGGAATAGGTAAATATTCTTCAAGCCACTATATATCAGGGTTTCGAGAGGTTAATGGGTGCGGGGTGAGTTAGTTATACGTTAATAACTATTTACTTGTATTTGGCTGATGACTAGCCCAATGCGGCGATAAAACCGACTTATTTCATAATTGAATCAAGTTTGTTCTTTATTTGATTGCTCGTTTGTCGAGCAATAATAATAGAATCTGCCAATTGTTTTTCCATTTCAATTAAATCCGAATTGCCCTCAATTTTTCGTTCAAGTATAAAAAGAGAGTCACCTAATTTATCGGCACCAGCAGTAATGGCACTGCCTCTTAATGCGTGAATTGCTTTTAGGCAGTTTTGATGATCGCCTTCTTTAAAAGCACCTTGAATTTTCGGGGTACTTTCTTCTGCTAAATCAGAAAACATATTGTAGAAATTGTGAACGGCAACAGAATCGTTTTTGAAAACATTAACAATACCAGCTACTTTTTGCGGGCTAAATAAATCATTCGATTCATTCAAAGGATCAATATAATCACCCTGCTTGTTTTCATTAATTGTATTGCTCATTTCGCTATAGATACTTGGTTATTAACTATAATAGAACACAATTTAGTATAAATTACCATCAATATATATAAATATGGTTAACGTAATATTAACTAATAATCAGCGTATTAATCTAGGTTACACGCTACGAGTTAATTGCATGTTGATTAGTTTTATTCGAGTGGTTTTGCATTTGCCAATGCCGTCATGCAAAGCTGGGTGTAAGGCATATACAACTCATATTTATCTTTGTCGCTTAGCAACAGATGCACTTCCAAATCTTTAACCGAATAAAGTTGCATCAGCGTATCCGCTGAGCATTTACAATACCGTAGAGCTAATTCTGGGCTAACATTACCTGTACCTTGTATTGCTTAAATACAAGGTACTACCATTCTTTGTTTACTGTTTGCTTTTTCCTCTGCGCATGCTGAGAGAAGAAAAGCTAGAAAAAGAGGAATTATTATTTTATTCATATCACTTAACACTGAGCTTATCTAATGTTAACGATACTTCTAAAAATAAGTTCTAGTATTTTTTCCTTTACAAATCGGTTGCTTGTACCATGTCCATTGGCGTATACGGCTTTTGCAATATACATGCCTGTCGATAAATTGGTAATATTCAACTTTCCTCTTTTCAAAAAGCTTTCACTAAGTATAAGTATTATGAGGTAGGGTACTAGTTTTTAATCTCGCGGTACAATTGAAGAATGGTTCTATTTATACTCTTTTTCTGTCGCTGTTCAAACGATTCCATTTGATCGTATTCATCCATCAATTCCTCTAGTTTTTCTAATCCAGCGTCTGTTTCACCTATTTTATGAAGGAATCTACCATACTCCATACGTTGCGGATAATTTGAAAACCGAGCATCCATTTTATCAAACTTCTCCTTGGCTAAATCCATTTTCTTTAATTCGTAAAACGACCATGCATACGATAAGTACTCTTCAGAATTAACAAACTCCATGTTGTCCTTAATTCTATCACCATATTCAATTGCCCCTTCAAAATTGTTGCTTAAATGATACACGTACACCAACTTTCTAATGATGTCTATATTGTTTTTGTTAAACCCTTCTAAGCACGAAATAAATAACTCAATAGATTCATCGTATCTGTTTAACCCCGCATAAAGGCCGGACAGCCTCGCTTTGTTTTTAATGGTGCCATTGTACTTAATGTATTTTTCTAATTGTTCAATCTCATTATTGCTGTTCATTACACTGTTAAAGCCTTCGGTTACTTTATTAATGTTAGAACGGTTTAGGTTGTGATAAACCAAATAGAAGCAAGCTCCAAAAAACGGGAACGAGAACACCAGCATGTACCAATACCATGGCATTTTATTGGTGTAAATGTGATAGAAGCAGTAGGCATCTAGTATAAGAGCAAAAGGAGCAATGCGAAACATCTATTATAGTTTGGTTTAAAGTTAATGGTTATATCAAAACTAACGCTTTATGCTTAAGATAGGGAATGGTTTTATTGATGGCGATTTATGAAACTGCCTTCCGCCCAAATCTGTAAGTTTGTACTTGATAAATTCAACAAATTAGCACTGCTATACAAACAGGTGAACAACGACAAGGAAAACAATAAAGTCTCTGAATTAGATTTTACATTTGGTAACCTGTTTACCCGAAAAGAGAACAGGTATTATGTACTGGCCTTGTTTCTGGTGCCTATACTTGTATATGCCCAATCGGTCGGTTTTGATTTTGTTTGGGACGATCTGCTTTTCTATCTCAATCATCCCAATCTAAATCCGCCAAGTGTTAAGCACACTATCAACTTTTGGAAAGAGACGGAAGGCATGTACATCCCGATTTCGTATAGTTTATGGGCCGCCATTAAAGCAATTGGAACTGCATTTTCGCTTATCCCGGCAGACGCATCTATTTATCATTTGGCAAATGTTATGCTTCACATATTAAATGGGCTCTTGGTTTTTTCTCTACTCCGACAAGTTATCAATCACAAATCGGCTGCTTTAGCTGGGGCAATTTTATTCCTTATTCATCCTTTACAAGCAGAAAGCGTTGCCTGGGTGTCGGAGTTTAGAGGCTTGCTTTCCGCCAGTTTTATGTTTGGTTCGTTGTATCTGTATTTACAAGGCTGGCGAATTATTTGTGTTTTAGAGAACAATAAACCAACTCAGACTTACTTCTTTTTTAGTTCCTTACTGTTTATGATGTCGCTGTTGTGTAAGCCGTCCGCAGTGGTATTGCTACCATTTATAATTGGGTTAGAATATTATTTGTATCGCCCCACATTAACACAAATGTTAAAAAGCCTTTGGGCATGGATAATTCCTGTGATTGTTATTGGCGGCATGGTAATCTCTTCGGCTGGCAATATTTCGGTAGATCAACCTATGTGGATGAAGCCTTTAATTGTGCTCGATTCGATTACATTTTATCTATACAAACTAGTGCTTCCTTTTGGGTTAGCTGGTTCGTATGCTAGAACCACCGATTTTTTAATTGACCAATGGTGGTTTTATTGCATCGGTTTAGTTCCATTAATTATTGGTTATTTACTTTGGAAGGTAAGAACAAAACACCCCTTGTTTTTACTTGGTGCATTCTTGTTTGTTGTTGGCATTTTGCCTGTTTCGGGTATTGTAAGTTTCCCGTTTCAAGAGTGGTCTAACGTTGCCGACAGATACATTTATCTCTCTATGTTTGGCGCTGCTATTTTGTTTGCTGCTCTCTGGAATCACTTTTCGAATCAAGATAAAGGTAGAATGGTATTGATAGGTGTCTTGGTAGTGCTTGCTGGTATTTCGGCGTTTGTGCAAGTGCCTGTTTGGAAAAGCAATTTTACTTTATGGGACAACATGGTGAAGGTTTCGCCAAACGAGGCCAAGGCTTGGGACAACCGGGGCTATGCTTTAGCGATTGATGAAAAGTATGAAGAGGCAATTTTAGATTACAACAAGGCTATTGATTTGGATGCCGACATGGCCAATGTTTACAACAATAGAGGGTATGCTTTTTTTATGGTAAGCAGGTTTCAAAATGCCATTACAGACTATTCTAAGGCAATTGAATTGAATGGATTGAAATCGTTGTACATCAACAGAGCGAATGTATATAGCCAAGTGGGAGATTACAGTAACGCATTGGCCGATTATTCAACCGCAATAGAATTAGGACTTACGGATGCCTATGTTGGTAGAGGAGTGTTGAACTTATCGGTCAAAAAAAATGAATTGGCAATTGTAGATTTTAGCCGAGCAATTAAAATTAACCAGTACAACGAGAAGGCTTTTTACAATAGAGGATCGGCCTACATGAACCTCCGTGATTACAGAGCTGCACTGGTGGATTTCGAAAAAGCACGACAATTAAATCCTAAGTACAAATTGGCTATTAAAGGTAAAACGATGGCCAAACAAGCTTTAAGATCGCCGATATACGTGCCGGGAGGTGGCGCTAATAATAATCAAGATCCCAACATTAGCAATTACGAGCAAGGTGGTAAACTATTAAAAGCGGGGAGATATGAAGAAGCAATCGGTTTCTTTAACAAAGCACTAGATGCCAATCCCAATTTTATAGGCACATATATAAATAGGGGTAATTGCTATTATCAGTTGAAACAATACCCGAAAGCAATTGAAGATTACCAGAAAGCAATTGAATTGGAACCAGACCAAGGAATTATATATTCTAATTTAGGATCTGCTTATTTCGATTTTGGTGATCTCAGAATGGCTTGCGAAAATTGGACAGTGGCTCAAAGTTTAGGATACCACGGCGCAAATGGTCCGCTAGCTCTTTATTGTAAGTGATTTTGCTTTCGTTTTACCATTTACGAATTTCGATATCTGATTGAATTACAAATGGTTGGTTTTAGATAATTATTATAACTACCTAGGTAGGGTTGGTAAATTTTACATAGAGCCAGCTTTTTTAACGTATTCCCAATAATGTTTGACAGAATTGGCTTGAAAACAATGGTTTATAACGTTTTTTAAGTGTTTGCTTGTAATAATTACATTGTAGATTAAGATTAATGCAAAAACAATTAAGCCGACTCTACCCATTTCTCAAATACTTTATTGTGCTCTAGCAGACGTTTAGGTTATTTTACTTTTTCTTTTATTAAATTGAAAAAACTGTTGATCTCATCATCGTTCATTATTTCCAATAAACATAATATTAACCTACTAATGCCTCTTACTCCCCGAAAACTCCATTGCTTCGCCCTTGCCAAAACCATAGCTAAAACCGAGCGTAATAAATCGGCCTCTATAGCTTTTGTTATAAATGTAAAAGGAATCTTGGTTTGTTTCGCTCTCGAAGATGCGTGAAGCTAAAATGTCTCTTACATTAGCATTGATAACTGCTTTGCCTTTCAGCAACTTTTTGCGCAATCCTAAATTAATAGAGAATCGGTCGTTTGACAACCGCTGAACCCCTTGATATGACGATTCGTATTGTCCGTTGATTTCGAAATCGATTTGGGCAGGTAATTTAAACTTAGTTGTCCATTTGGTACTCCATCTAGTTGCCGAGAAATCGAAATTAGCTCCTTCGTATTCGCCTTTTCTGTTAAAATAGTTGAAGTTAAAATCTCCTTGAATCGTTACTTTTTTGTGGGGTCGGTATTTGGTGTTGAATTCTATTCCGGTAGCATTAGAAGTACCAATATTGAGCGGTTTGTAGGTGTTTACATTGTTTTCGAAGGTAGAAATGCTTTCAATTACATCGGTGGTGTTCCGCTGATAGATGCTGGCGTTGAGCGAGATCTTATCGATGATGTAAATAGTCGATACTTCGTACGAGTCGGTAAACTCTGGCAGCAAATTCGGATTACCTGTTCGGATACTGTAAGTGTTTCTGATGTTCCAAAACGGATTCAAATCCCATAAACGAGGTCGGCGAATTCTTCTTGAATAACCTGCTTGCATTGAGAAATTCTTGGAGATTTTAAACGACGTATGAGCAGAAGGGAAGAGGTTGGTGAAATTCCGATTGTTCGACTCGTCCGTCTCAACCAGTAATGTTTTTAAATCAGTGTTTTCTGCGCGTAATCCTACTTTTAAGCCCCACTTATCATTTTCGTAAGCACCTGTTGTGTACACACCCAATACATTCTGATCGTAGTTGGAGATGTTGGTTAAGCCATCATCTTGAACCCAAATGTTATTCTCTAAATCAGACACAGAATAATCGTTACTAACCTTTTGTGCCACGTATTGTGCACCTGTTTCCAACGACATTTTTTTAGATATAGGCCGGGAGTAATCGAGTTGGTAAGTAAACTTGGCTTCTTTAAAATCAGTACGGATTTCTTGTTCGGTATCTACATCACTTCCTAGTGTTGTGGTGTTTAGAAACTCGGAAGATTGATCTTTTCCGAAGTAACTTCCTAAGGCACTAAAAAGCAATTCGTGGTTTCTGTCGTCCTTATTAACAGCGCTGTCTACCTTAACCTTAAAGTCGCTTTTGTAAATTAGTTCGTACTGGTATTGGGGGGGTTAAGGCCTCAGTTATTTCAGTTCTGTACCATTCGGAAGTGGTGTTGCCTGTAGCATCTTCGTAGATAAAATAGGTGCGAGAAGGTTGGTTTTCTATCTCTAGCGCATAATTACCTGTAAGCGTAATTACATTGGTTTCGTTGATGTGATAATCTGTACCTAATATAAATTTATAAAACCGTTCGTTTCTATATTCGATTCCATCGCTGATAACGGAGGTATTGTTAATTAAGTCGGTGTTGATGTTTTGGGCGTACTTCGGTAGTTCTCTATAACCCATACCCAACTGACTAAATAGATTGAATTTCTCAGTTCTTCAGTTTAAACTCAATCCAACACTGTGATTATGGGGTAGGCCAGTATTAAGGGTTATGGAACTATTGATTCCTTCGCGCTCATCTTTTTTAAAGACTATATTAATGATGCCAGAAGTACCTTCGGCGCTGTATTTTGCGGATGGGTTGGTGATTACTTCAATCTTTTCAATCATGTCGGCAGTAATAGTTCCGAGTGCGCCGCCACCGCTATTGGCCATTACAGAGGGCTTTCCGTTAATCAAGATCTATACTCCCGAACTTCCTCGCAGACTAATTTATCCTTCTATGTTCACATTTACCGAGGGCACATTGTTTAATACTTCCAAGGCGCTGGCACCTGTGCTGCTTAAATCTTTGCCAACATTAAAAACACGTTTGTCTAATCTGAATTCGGTTGTCGACCTTTCTGCTTCAATAACTACTTCATCCAGATTTTTGCTGTCTGCAACTAATTCGACTGTGCCTAGTTCTACTTTGTTTTTCCCCAGCGTAAGATTCTTGATCGTTTTTTTTACGAATCCTATAAAACTTATCTCGATGTAAAAATCGCTAGAATCGGTTTGGAACTTAAAACTTCCATCTTCGGCTGTTGTAGCCCCGGTGATAATGTTGTGCGATTTATTTCCAACTATTGCAACAGTGGCGTAGGGGATGGGCTGCTTGCTCTTTGTTTCAATAACGTTTCCTGTTACTTCAATGGAACCGTTTTGGGCTTGCGCTATTGCTGATAATAGCGTAAGTAGAATTAAAATTGTGTGGTACTTTCTCATCTGGACTGCAAAAGTAAAATGTTTTCGGCAGACGAGGTCTTTAAATCTGGTTAGAATGATGGGAAATGTTGCATTTATTTTTCTCTAACGGTTGCCATTTTCCATATTAAAGAAGTTAATTTCCTTTCCCATCGCTCAACAGTCAGTGCGTCTTTGTGCTTGGCGCTTGCTTCTTTTGTGGCAGCTTTTATTTGTTTCGACCATTTATCTAACAAGGCATCAACGGTTGCTTCGGAGAATGGACCTGCTAGGAATTCTTTTTTCTTCTGTTCGTATTCTGCTGTGTAACTTGCACAGCCTCTAATTAGTTTGTCGCATGCGGCAGATTTAATCGGGAAACTTCCTCTTTTTTCTTCTTTGTAAACATCACAATTGTGCGAGGCTTCTCCCCATGCATCTGGGATATAAATAACTGTATTATTATTGCCTACAAGGTTGTCGAAAGCGTTGTCTAAATCCCACGGAATTAAATGGTATTTGCCAGAGGTTGTATTTTCGTACCAATAGAAATTATGCGGGCCACATTCATTGCTTTCTACATCGTCGCAATACCAATGGAAAGGGCCATCGTCGTTTTTTATCATTCTGTCTACCGCCGCATAGGCAGCCATTTCTTCCACATTCATATATTGCTTTATAACAGTAGGCAATTGAGCCTCTTTAGCCTCTGCAACGGCTGTTCCGAATTCGGTGGTAAATTTAGACGGACTTCCTTGGGTGTTTGAAACAATGTTATTTGCAATCCAGTCGCCTTGGTGAACTTCTCCATTGGAGGAAATAGGCCAAAACTCCTTGTAAATTACTCCTTTACTTTCGGGGAAGTTGTAGTTGGCAAATTGCTCATCTACTTGCTCTATAAGGCAAAACAGACCAATATATTCACCGTTTATAACTAAGCGAGCATGCACTGCTCGGGGTGCAGGAACGCCCATTTGACGAAACATCCAATAGCCCAACCTGTCGTGCATTTGAGTGGGATCGAGGTTCATGGAATGGAATTGTAATTTCTTGAGACCGTAGAATGTGGAGTTTTTATGAACCCAGTTGATCTTAATTTTCATGGAGAGTTTTGTGGCTGTTTTATGGCCAGATGGATTCATCCAGTCTTCGTTTGAAAGACCGCCTACAAAAGCACCAATTGATCCTTTGTAACGAATGCCTACGTGGTTAATGGTTTCGCCGTTAAAAGTTAGTGCTCCTTCAACATAGGTTTCGGCAACTGGGGCACCATCTAAAAATGCCAATTTATTTGTGTCTATTTTTAACTCGAAGGTGTAAAGGGAATCCTGATTGAATATGTAATCGGAATTTTGTGCGACGTATTTAGAGTTCTTGTTGGGCTCAATTGGTTTAATTGTTTTCTTTAGTTCTTGTTTCCATTTGTCTGCTACCATGCTTCCCCAGCCAGATTCGTAGTATTTGGGATTGGGTTTAAAGGAAGTGGTGCCAATGTCTAAATCGTGCGATAATGGAATTCTTCTTTCTCCCCAATGGCAATAATAGGAATCGTCTGGGTAGTTGTAAGCAGCCCATTTTCCAATATATTGGTTGTTGCAATACCAATCTTCATCGCTTTTTAAATCGTCGTATTTTAACTCTCCCGATTTGTTTATGTACCACCTCAAAAGCATGGTGCCTTTTAAGTCTCCACTGCCTTCGCCTTTTGGTCTGTCTTCTAAATTAAATATACCCAATAACACACCTTTGGCCAATATACTATCATTGGGAGTGGTTTTGTAAACAAGAATTTTGTCAATTTGCATGGTGCCAACAAAGCTCCATTCATCCCCGCAACACTTTCCTGGTCCTAAAAGGTTATATCGATCCGAACTATTGGGGTCTTTTGTTATAGAATTGTATCCAATTGTAAAGCGTTCAAATTTTACGTCTTCTCCATATATGTATCCCAATACCTTGTCTCTTGGCATTAAAAGAGGAGAGAAATCATATTGCAAATAGTCTTGTTTTACATTGGTCTTGCTAAGGTTTTTTAGATCGTTGTTGTTGAGCAGTTTTATGAAATCGTCTGCTTTTTGTGCGCAGGAGGTAAGTGTAAAGGCTAGTATTATTGAGAGTAGGATGATTTTTCTCATAGGCGTTTTTTAATATATGTTTAAAAATACAAAAAGGAAAGGACAGTATTGAGCAAGAGGGAAGAATGAGTATTGAGCAAGAGTGAAGAGTAGAGAGGGAGTAAGGAAGAATGAGTATTGAGCAAGAGTGAAGAGTAGAGAGGGAGTAAGGAAAGGTGAGTGTTGAGCAGGAGTAAAGAGTAAGGAGGAAGGCATTCTACCTAAAACGTCATGCCCAACAAAAAACGTCATCCTCTAAAAATCTCACATTCTTATGAGAGTTTTTTTGAGGGATCTGCTAATTGATAGACCCTATTTCTCTTTCAAGTGTCCACTTGGAAGGGCGGAATTGGTTGGATGATTACCTATCTACTCAACCACAATCTTTTCAGAACTGCTCCAGTCATTACCCTTTGCCGAAAGAACATATACGCCAGCTGGTAAGTCGGAAACATTTATTATTGAAGAGTTGGCACCAACTTTACTTTTCCAGTCCTTTACTTTTTTCCTGGCAACATTATACAAGCTAAACGAAACAGCTTTAGAAGCGGAGGGAAGTGTAATTGTTAATTGGTTGCTAACAGGGTTAGGAAAAATATCTAAGTGAGTAGTTTCAATCTCTATCGTAGAAAGGATCGTTGATTTCGATGAAATGAAGTTTCCGAAAGCAATTGGCTCGTAGCCAACTGAAATTGTATCCGTAATTTCATTGGTCAGCGTGCTTATTTCAAATACCGCATCTTCGAGCACCATTGTAACATATACTTTCGTTCCATCAGGATGTACAGAAACCCCCAAGGGTACACGACCTACATCAACTGTAGTTAACACTGTATCGGCAGTAAGGTCTAATATACTTAAAGTGTAGTCGTAAGTATTTGGCACATATGCCCTCGTTCCATCGGGTGAAATAGCAAGGATATAAGGAGCATCTCCAACCGTAATGGTAGTGAGTATTGTATCTGCTTCGGCATCCAACACCGTTATTGGGTTATCAGTATCTTCAATAAGATGTGTAACATAAATCTTCGATCCATCAGGAGTAATCGATATGCCATGCGGTGCGAAACCAATATCAATATTTTTTTGCCAAGTGTTGGTTGTTGCGTCAATTATAGTAACAGAGCCACCAGCATAATTTGCAACAAACACCTTTGATCCGTCGGGGCTAATGGTTATTCCTTGGGGCATATCTTCTACTCCAATTGTTGCCTCTACCGTGTTGGTTGATGTGTTGATTACGCTTATCGACACATCATTTGAATTGGTAACATATACCTTGCTGCCATTTGGACTAACGACTATCCCGTGTGGGCTATTTCCAACAGCTATGGTTGCTTCCACAGTGTTTGAAGCCGTGTTTATGACGCTTACCGTGTTGTCGTCTACATTTGTAACATAAACCTTACTACCATCAGAACTTACAGAAACTCCCCATGGATTTTTTCCTGTAGCAATCTCTGCTATTACTATATTTGTGGTTAGATTAATAACCGAAACATCGTCTCGCATGCTGTTGGTTATGTACGCGTTTTGCGCAAAACCTGATAGGCTAGTTAATAGCAGTGTTGAACAGAATAGGGTTGATGTTAATTTCTTGAATGTAATGTTGGTCATAAGGATTTGAGTTTGATATATGAATAGATGTGAATATAATATTATTGTATCTACCCCTATTTTTTAATAGGCTGAATTCAAGTAATAAATGCAGCTTTGGGGTTAAATAATAATTGATTCATTACAAATGTAGGTGTTTCATATCCAAACCTTTTTCTAGGCCTATTATTTAGCTTCAATTCTATCTCTTTAATCCTTTGTTCATTAATGCTGGTAAAGTCTGAACCTTTCCTTAAATACTGCCTAATTAGCCCATTTAAATTTTCATTAGACCCTCTTTCCCAAGAATGATATGGATGAGCAAAGTAGTAATCAACATAGAGTGTTTTGGCGACTAGTTCGTGTTCTGAAAACTCTTTCCCATTATCTGATGTGATGGTATGAAGATAGGGAATCCATTCATTTA
>JABSPQ010000276.1 GCA_013214205.1 Flavobacteriales bacterium | reverse complement strand
TATCATTGGCAACACGAAATTGAATCGTACCCGTCTCTTCATCCAAGGTAAAATTGCTTGCCGTGTGATTTATTCCGTTGAAAGAGAAAAAAAATGTCCCATTCACAAGAGAAAATGGATGGTCTGAGTCATTAATGGTAACCGTTTGGTTACGAAACTCACAACCGAAATCGACGGGAACGCCAATCTTAGTGGTGGAGGCTCCATTGCCCCCTCCGTCGATGTTCGTGCTGCCTGCGCTTGGAGATGACGGTCCAGATGGGGTGGGTGCCGTGTGGGTCTTATTTTGACCGATAGTCGTGGAGTTGGCACGACCCCCTCCGCCGATGTTTGTGCTGCCTGCTGAGGTGGGTGCAGGTGTGTTGGTAGAAATGGGCGTTTGATTAGTTGAAGAAGATGGTGGAAATGTTTCTCTGGGAGCACCTGTGATTTTAACGGATGTGGCTTTGCCTGTCGTGGGGCTTGAGGTGGTGTTTGTTGCTTCTGGGTGAGACGGTACAGGAACGGATGGTGTTTCCTGAGGGGATTGGGGAGGAACAGCCTCGGGTGAGGCGGTAATAAACTCTGAAGTCGCATTTCCGTTGATTCTGGTAGAGTTACGCTCCAGTAACTTTAGCTCGTTGGCCCGACGTTTCATGGCTCTTTTTTGTGACCCTGTAGGAGGCTTTGAGTTTTGAGAGGGAGCAGACCCTGACCAATTGGCGAATGTTTGTTCCATTAGAGGCAGGCTGTGATTCTGGGTGGAGGAGATGGCCGCAGAAGAGCCGGTGTGATTAGTAACTTGGTTGCTGTTTGCGACATTCCCTCCGAATGTTTGAGGAGTGTTTTCACCATAAATGGAGCCTCTGTTAGTTTCGCCGTGAACGAGTGTCGCTAGTGTTGTGATGAGAGCTAATGAGCCTAAAGCAGTATCTAAATTTATACCTCTGGAACGAGTACGAACTTGTGGGTTGAGCTTTTGAAATTTTTTATGCTTTGTTGCCCGATGTTTTTTGCTTTTTGGTGGTTTATACCTAAAACTTCTAGATGATGAACTACTTGAACGAATGCTGCTAATGCATTTTGGCATGGTGTTTCCTCCCTAAATTGTTTTTTTGTACCCCTAATGAATTGTTAGGGGTACTTTAATTATTCTAATTTATCAAAATAAAAGATTAAAATCAAGTCGATATTACGTATTGTGTTGCGTAAATTGATTAAAATTACTTTTTTTAATTGGATTACACTCGTTGTAAATCGTTATTTGAACCTGATACTACTACAGGAATAATAGCTGGCGTAGGACTATCTTCGATAAACCCACGGATATGTTTAGTAGGTTTTGATTTATCATCTGTGCTTGGAATAATAGCTGTACCACCTCTCTTCCTACCAAGGCTTAATTTATTTGGGTGAGAGTCAGGACTAGAAGAAATGTTTTCAGAATCATTAGTGGTGGGATCCTGCGCCTTTTCTTTCTGCGCACTAGAAACTATTGGTACTATGGCAAACCCCGTATGTGTTTCTGAATCTTTTCTTGATCTTCTAGTCTCACTCCTGTTGGGCGGGGAAGCATCAGGTGAATATTTTGAACCATCAGTTTTAACTCTTATCGATACGGTATCTTCACCACTATATTCTGTGTCAGCAGGTGATAAAGAGCGTGAAAGCTCCTCTGATGTAGATCCAGATTGTGAACTGTCAGATTGGATAGGGTCTTCTTTAACTTCAGCTTGTGAACCGTCAGAAAGGATAGGGTCTTCTTCAGCTTTTTTTTCTGAGAATCCAATTGTATATTCATCACGGGCAAAAGCAGCTATATCGGTATGCCCTCCTCGCCCTCCTCTCATATCTCGATTTTGGTTTGTCGAAGGCGTGTGAAGAAAGGGTTTATGTCTTTTATTCTTGCATTTTTTTTTGTAAATGCAATAGCCGGTAATGAGAGAAAGGAAACTACCAACAACAGTAGGAATTATTGGCCAGTCACATTGTGTTTCTCCTGCATGATCTTTTAGATGAAGAGTCCAGTCTTTGAGAGCACACTTATCAACTTTAACAAATAAAGTACGATGCGTCGCAATATACCCTGCACTAATTGGAAATGTAACTTTTTGAAATATGGGGTGTACGCCTATATAGGCCTCTAACTCTTCTTTTGATCCTGCCGTATCAGTTGTTAAAATAAAAGTATCCTCATTTTCTTCACAGCTTGGTTTTAGCTCTATGGATTCGTCTTGTAATATATTTGAAGATGAATGTTTGAATGTAAACCAGCCTTTATTATCTTTTGTTAATGAGATCCTGCTTTCCCCTTTATCGTAGGTTATGTTATTTGGCGATTCTACGCTAATGGGTATTGTTTGGTTCTTATGATCAACTAAGCATTCCCCATTAATGATTTCGGCTATATTTACTCCATTCGAATCGAAACTATTTTGTTCAGAAGTACATATATAATTATTTTCATCTACTTCGATTTGAATGCCTTCTAATATATCATTTTTTACAACTTTTATCTGGGATGTATAAGAGATTTTAGCATCCGGTCGTTTTATTTCGAAAGAATTTATAAATGTTTTTGGATTCATAGTCAGGGCTAAATCATCAGGATTTACAAGCTTTATGTTAGTAAGGAGTAGAGGTGGGGACGTTTGTTTTGAAGAATCAGTTCCAGAGTTTGTTGCGGAGTTGGTTGATTCAATTGGAGAAACGGTTTCTTGGGTTGGACCCTGGGTAGGTAGAGCAGTTGGTGGCGTACTACTGGGTGTAGATGAAGGCGCAACAGATTGAGAAGCGCTTGGTTCTTCCGATGGTGGATAATCGGTTATTGCATTAGTGTCAGGTGTGACAGTTTCTGCATCAGCATCAGGAGCATCCGTTTGCAATACATTTTGATCAACTAATCTAAAAAGGTGTTGAAAAGTGAATTCTCCACCATAGGAATCCTCTACGGTTATCTGTAAAGTAGCGTCTTCTTTTGGATTGCCATCGCTATCAACTAAATGAGGTAAATTACCCAAAGTAATAATCAGTGATATTTCGTTATCATCACTAGATTGAGTGTGGATTCTTCCGGTTAGAGGATGACCCTCAATTTCTAAAGCCAAACTACATTCTCCTTCTTTAAGTGAACTGCCTGCTTCAGAGTCGACTCTCACACCGCTTGGGCAAGCAGCTTTGGAGATCGTAAATGGAAGCGAGATCGAGTTATTACTTTCTGCGCCATGCGCAAGTGTGCAATGTTCTTGACCTGCAGCTTGGCATGCAGCGCTCCAGTCAGCGTTCGTCGTAACAATGGTCTCTTGCTGTAAAGTGTAGTCGTCATCAAGGTTTTGAGAACCAGATTGTTCTAGAAGCGCTGTTCTTTTGGCGTCATCCACTTTTTGAGCTTTTTTTGCTTCCAGTTCTTGTTGTTTTTGTAACTTTAGCTCGTTGGCCCGACGTTTCATGGCTCTTTTTTGTGACCCTGTAGGAGGCTTTGAGTTTTGAGAGGGAGCAGACCCTGACCAATTGGCGAATGTTTGTTCCATTAGAGGCAGGCTGTGATTCTG
>JABSPQ010000275.1 GCA_013214205.1 Flavobacteriales bacterium | reverse complement strand
TATGTTTGACATAGAGAGGGCGTTTTTTGTTGTGCAACTCAAAGATAATTTGAGATACTTAAAATTAACTCTCTATTTTTTTAATCTATTTTTCGTTTAGGACGGGATTGTTCTTGAATAAATCTTTTGTCCTGTAAATGCTTCCATAATTTTATATTTTTCAGTTTCCCCCTTATACGAAATGAGAGACTTCAAACATAAAAACTCGAGTTCCCGTACGTACGGGAACTCGAGGACCTCTTTAAAGGCAGCAACATTGTTCGGAGATTCCGTTCATGGCGTTTGAGATCCCCAAATAATTCTGAAAGAGCAGAATTTTCAAGGATGACGCAGCTTTTTGCTTGTTTAGTTGTTTGTCAGAATCCCAATCCCACCCAAAGCGTCATTCTCGTGATTTCGTCCTTACGAAATACACGGGGATCTAAAAACCAATAACGCTACTTACATACGAAATCAGTAAATAATTCGAAATTCCTTATCGATAAAAAGACTTTTCCAAGGACAATAAACCCGTCTAATTCCTAGAATATTCTCAAACAGAGACAAAAACAGCCCTTCCATAATTCATTTTAACTAGTAATCATATGTCTCCCGGGTTTCGGCACGTCGTTGGAAGCATGGGAGAAAAAACAAAACTATGTCTGAAAATTTAAATGTATTCATCATTGAAGATGACAAAATATACAACCAACTACTCACTTCGTATTTAAACAATCTATCGAAAAGATTAACTCGAAGAGATATTACCTTGAATGTAATATCATGCTCATCGGGAGAAAAATTCTTCGATAAGCTTGATGTAATTCCTCACATCGTTTTCCTGGATTTCTATTTAGATGGAAAAGACGAGGAAGCTCAAAATGGATTACAAATCCTAAAACACCTCAAAAAAACTTACCCCAATGTTTACGTGGTAATGTTAACAAGCCAAGACGAAACGATAACCACAGTGGAACTAATGAAAAATGGCGCCATTGATTACATACCAAAAGACAATAATTCTTTTCACCGAGTTGATTTAGTAATCGGAAATATCTGTAACAAAATTGACAACGGCAATGAGAAAAAAAGCAAGAGAAATGTATACGTCATGTTTAGCATTCTAATTTTTATACTAATCGCCTACTTAAACAAATAAATTATGAAAAATAGAATCTTACCCCGCCTGTTCTTTGCCCGAAAAATTTGGATGAAAAATGTTCAACCAATTCTGAAAAAAATAAAAATTAGCAATCGAAAAAAAATCCAAGGAGCCAACTGAGAAACGGCAAAAGAACCAGCTATTTAGTTTATCTAAACTAAAAACCTTGTCGCAAGGCAGCCCTGAGTTTGTAGACAATATGATTCAGGTTTTTATAACAGAGCTTCCAGAATCTCTAAGACTTTTAGAAAACCACATGAAGAACAAATCATACGACAGAATTAGAGCTGTAGCACACATCATTAAGCCTTCCATAAATATCATGGAAATAGAATCTGTTGAAACCAGCATTCAGCAATTGGAGGATTACGCTTCATCAAAAACAAATTTAGAACAGATTCCAGCACTGGTGCAAGAAGTAATTGACACTTGCAATAAAACGATTTTACAATTGCACAAAAGAAACGCTAGATAATTTACAACAACCTTAAAACAATTAAACTATGAAATCACTTAAAAGCCCAAAGATCTTCATTGTAGAAGACGATCCTTTCTATCAAGAAATAATTAGGAACGAATTATTAGTAAGCGATTACGTTTTTGTGGAAGCATACTCCAACGGCCAAGAATGCATCGACAACCTAAACCTAAACCCAGATATTATCCTTTTGGATTACAATTTAGGAGAAGATATGAATGGGATTGAAGTGCTTAAAAAAATTAAAAAAATTAACCCCTCTATAGAAGTCATTATGCTGTCGGCACAAGAAAGAATGAAGGTAGCAGTTAACTCCATTCAATTTGGCGCATTTGATTATGTAATTAAAACAGATTTGGCCATGAGGCGAATTGTTGATTTAGTGAATCGGATTTGTAAATGGAATCAATTGATTTATGAAAATAAAATGAACAAAATATACCAACGAGCGATTACTGCTGGCATCGGAGTTTTTTGCGCTGCGGTTTTCATCCTCAGCTACATCTACCCCGAGTATTTCGATTGAAATCTAAAACAAGGTCATTAACTAATTAAAAGATAACACACGTATTATGAAATCAAAAAACTACATCGCCTCATTTGATGAGATCAATTTATCCGACATACCTACAGTTGGTGGTAAAAATGCTTCACTAGGAGAAATGATTCAAAATCTTTCTAACGATAACATTCGCATTCCATCAGGCTTTGCCATAACAGTTAAAGCTTTTCACGAATTCATGGACTTCAATAATCTCCAAGGATACATTAACAAGGGAATTTTCGAAACTGATTTCAATGATATATCGAGCCTACGAAACACAGGGAGAATTATTAGGAAAACCATAATGATGAGTCAATTTCCGAAGCAATTAAAAAAAGATATTAAAAAGGCATATAGGCAACTATCGAAGTCTGAGAACAATACCAATAGCGCAGTTGCCGTACGTTCTTCGGCTACAACAGAAGACTTGCCAGATGCTTCCTTTGCAGGCCAACAAGACACTTTTCTAAATATCCGAGGACCGAAGGATTTGCTCCATGCCGTAAAAAAATGCTTTGCATCTCTTTACAATGATAGAGCAATTTCTTATCGAGATACTATGGGATTCAATCATTTTGAAATTGGTATTTCCGTTGGTGTTCAAAATATGGTTAGGTCCGATCTAGGTGCTTCAGGAGTCGCTTTTTCTTTAGATACAGAAAGTGGCTTTAAGGACATCGTTTTGATAAATGGCTCATATGGCCTAGGCGAATTAATTGTTCAGGGAGCTGTTTCGCCCGACGAATTTTTGGTTTACAAACCAACATTAAAAAAAGGGTTCGCTTCCATTATTGAAAAAAAACTAGGTAGTAAAGAAGAAAAAATGACTTATGGAACTGGCACAACCCAAGGAACAAAAGTAGTAGATGTATTGAAACGTTACCGAGACCAGTTTTGCATTGAAGAAAAAATAATAATTCAATTGGCCGAAGCCGTTACAAAAATCGAAGACTATTACTCTAAGAAAAAAGGCCATTGGTGTCCAGTAGATATTGAGTGGGCATGTGATGGCTTAACTGGAGAACTTTTCATATTACAAGCCCGACCAGAAACGGTTCATTCAAAGAAAATGCATGGGAAGATAAATTCTTTCGATATTGAATGCAAAGACAATGCAGTAACACTACTTCAAGGCATTGCAGTTGGTGACAAAATAGGTGTAGGAAAAGTAAAAAACGTTACAGCCAAAACGAGCGCAGAGATAGGCTTAGAAATGATCAACTTTAAAGAAGGTGACATTTTAGTAACTGATATGACTGACCCTGATTGGGAGCCCATCATGAAAAAAGCCGCCGCAATAATTACCAATAAAGGTGGCAGAACATGTCATGCTGCAATAATAGCGAGGGAAATGGGAATTCCCGCTATTGTTGGAACAAAAAACGCAACAGAGAAATTGTCAACTGGATTAGCTATAACTGCCTCATGCGCAGAAGGCGAAACAGGTAATGTTTATGAGGGTTATTTAGATTTTGTAATTAGGCAGACTGATCTAACCGATTTTCCTCAAACCAACACACCCGTGATGCTTAACATAGCTTCTCCAGATTTGGCATTCAAGTTTTCTCATTTACCCAATGCCGGTGTTGGCTTGGCGAGAGAAGAATTCATCATCAACAATTACATCAAGGTACATCCCCTAGCCCTCTTAAACCACGAAGACCTAAATGATTTTGAACTCACCGCTCGAATTAACAAATTGATAAAAGGATTTAGGAATGAGGAGGATTTCTTCGTAAAAAAACTCTCCTATGGCATCGCAAAAATTGGTGCTGCGTTTTCTCCCAATCAAGTAATTGTAAGATTCTCCGATTTTAAATCCAACGAATACGCCAGTTTACTAGGCGGAAGTCATTACGAACCAACTGAAGAAAACCCAATGATTGGTTGGAGAGGCGCATCAAGGTATTACTCCAAAGAATTTAAATATGCTTTCGGAATGGAATGCAAAGCCATTAAGCGAGCACGTGAAGTTTATGGATTGAAGAACATTGTTGTGATGATTCCATTTTGCAGAACGGTAAGTGAGTGCGAAAAAGTTATTTCAATTATGGAAGAATTCGGACTTAAACGAGGAGAAGATGGATTGGAAATTTACCTGATGGCCGAGTTGCCTTCCAACATTATTTTGGCCCACAAATTCGCCAAGCATGTAGATGGATTTTCGATTGGATCTAATGATCTAACGCAACTAACACTAGGACTAGATAGAGATTCTGCACTTGTAGCCCATTTATACGACGAAAGAAATGAAGCGGTACAAGCTATGATTGAACAGTTGATTTCTGTTGCAAAAATGACCAATACAAAGGTTGGGATCTGCGGGCAAGCCCCTTCCGATTTCCCTGATTTCGCTCAATTTTTAGTTGAGCAAGAAATAGACTCCATTTCTGTAACGCCCGATGCTCTTTTAAAAACGGTTAGGAGTATCAACGACATCGAGAACGATTTAAGCGAAAAGAATTTCAAACTAGCCATGTAACATTTTAACATTAAAAAAAACCATTATGAAAATACATCCATACAAATCAGTCCAACCCCGCTCCTTCCTCTTTTATTTAACAGCATTTTTTGTGTTGTTAATTTTAAGTCAGTTTACCACCTGTGTATATGCCCAAAGTAGTTTTTTATGCAATTCAGACTTCGTTGATCTAAACAATCCCGACCTAAGTTTGTCGCCAATTGATGCAAAATTTAAAGAATGTATCGGCACATTTAGCACGCTAGATTTAACAGATCATGGCAATTGCTTGGAAAAAGTGACTTACCAATTCAAGAAAGATTGTGGGTTTCAAGCAGAGGCCGCCGCTGTTTCATGCGATTCGGAATATACCATCGAACTTTATTTTATGTTCGACAACGCTAAGGATTGGAACCGAATTATTTCTTGGGGAGACGGAGATAATGGTTTGTACAGTTGTGAAAATGGTAAGTGTTACGACATGTGGGACAATGACGGGAGTCATGAGTCGGGGAATTTTGAACCTGGTGTTTGGATCAATTTAGTTGCCACAAGAACCAGTAAAGGATTATTTAAGTTATGGGTAAATGGCAAGTTAGAACTCACTTATAACGATAAAAACAAGGTAGCCTGCGGCGACGAATTAGTGTTTTTTGCTGATGTAGGCGGCGGCTGGAGCAAGGAAGCGAGCTCAGGAAAAATTGCCTATCTAAGTATTGAGAATGGCGTTATTTCTAATAACAATATTATGGACAGAAGTGAATGTCAGCCTTGCTGCGATTGTGAGGAAGACGAAAAAGAAATGGCATGTTCTATAGCGCTTAATAAGGAGCCAACCTGCCAAGGAGAATGCGATGGACAAGCGTCGGTTACTGTTTTTGGAAACAACCTCAAGTTTATGGTTGATTGGGGGAATGGTGAATTCAGCAGTAACCAAATGACCAGTCCATTTATTCATAAGGCCGTTGCGTTATGCAACGGTTCTTATGAAGTTACTGTTACTGATGAACTGAAGAACACCACTACTTGTAATATATTAATGACAGAGCCTAGTGGACTTTTAATTTCGGGAGCTGCAACAGACCCTAGTTGTTTTAAGGTATGCGATGGAGCCATTGAAATATCGGTTGCCAACACCTATTTTAATTCGGCAGAAACTTCCATTAATTTCCCAGGAACTGGCGGAACAATTAGGGGAAACAAAAAGGACAATTTTTTTGAAATAAAAGTTGAAGGAATTAATTCAACGAAGATTGATGAAAATACAATTACCTCGATTTGTGTAAATGTTACCAAAGTGCCAAAAGATAAATTAGATAAAATGAAAATTAGTCTCATCAATCCTTGTGGTGGTGTACTTGAATTGATTGGGGAGAAAAAAACGAAAGGAAAAACGTTTAGCAATGTTTGTTTTGATGCTTTTGCAGATGTCGAAATAACAATGGGCAAAGAACCATGGTCTGACCTTTATATTCCTGAAGGTGGTGCTCTTAATGAGGTTAACGGCCCGATAACTTTTGGCTTTACACAGTCAGAAAAACCTAATTCTACATACAGTTTATCAGAAGCACAAACATTAACAGCAACAGGGTTAATAATAGTAAACCAAACTCTATTTATTCTTGGAACAGATGGCCCTGATCAAATACAAGTATCAGATGACGGAGACTACTGGAAAGTTAAAGCGGTTTATGATGATGGAGATAACGAAACGGAAGAATGGTTCTCAAAAAGTGAAATTATCAATATAGAAGTAGCTGTTTATGGTGATGACGATCAAGTTCAAATAGGATCTGTTAATATACCCAGTATCATATTTGGAGGTGGTGGAGACGACCAACTACAAGGAGGATCTGGAGATGACAATATTTATGGAGAGAATGGAGATGATAACATTGAAGGTAAAGATGGAGATGACTTATTAGTGGGTGGATCAGGAAACGATAACATTCAAGGGGGAAAGGGTAACAATACAATATTTAATGATGAGCCTGATTTAGAGAATACTAAATTAACTGAATGTAATCCAAATGGCGTTTGGTCACTTTATATCCACACAAAAGAAATGAACGACGGAATTTTGGGAGATTGGAATTTAACTTTTAACAATGAAGTTGTACAAAACAATGAACCAACTTTTTCGTGGGAAGCATTAGATAACCCTGAGTTTACCAGCAATTCAGAAGATTTAGAAAACCTTTGTGCCGACATGTATACCGTTTGGGTTTCCGACGATAGCGACTGTTCCGCGCATCAAACTTTCGTGGTGTTAGAACCTTACGCTATTACGGCTACATCTTATAGTACATCCGAATCTATGCTTGGCGCATACGATGGAACGGCAACTGTTGATGCAGATGGAGGCACTGGCATCTATTCGTACTTGTGGAATGATGATAATACAGAAAATCCCAATTTGACTTTAACAACAGGAGAAGCTTGTTGCACCATTACCGACGAAAACGATTGTTCCACCACCACTTGTGCATTAGTCGACTTTATTACTTCCGTTTCCAAAATTAATCAGCAGGATTATATATCCGTTAGAGGAAATCAGGTTTTTATAAATGCCACACAGGGCATTCTAGAGATTTTTAATATAAATGGGCAAGTCATACACCACAGTACACTCAATGGGAGTAATCATGCTGTTTCGTTGGAACAAGGGATATATATTGTAAAGTTCTCGAACTATAAAAAGTTAGAATTTAAAAAGGTGAATGTGGGGTTTTAGGCTTGTGACATCAACCTATTGATTTCGTTCACGGCGTTTGAGATCCCCAGAAATTCTTCAAGAGCCGAATTTTCGATCCCGCCTGTCGGACGGGCAGGGATGAAGAACCTTTCAGGGTAAATCAGCCCATTTTACCGCGCTTAATTAAATACGGCAATAAAACGTGAGAGAAATCTTTGTTGATATCGGCTTCAACAAAATCTATTTTGAATTGAGCACACTTTAAGTAAAGCTCCTTTTTGTGCGCTTTCATGGCTTCCACATATGAACCTTTAATTTCATTTGGATTTACCTTTACCTCCTGCCCTGTTTCCATATCGATAAACTGGTAGGATTTGTGCTCGAAATCGAAATCTAATTCTTTGGCATAATCGGCTACGTGAAATAAAATTACTTCGTGCTTTTTGTGCTTTAAATGTTGAAGTGCAGAAAACAATTCATCTTGGTCATCTGAACTGTTCATCATGTCGCTAAAAATAACCACCAACGAACGTTTGTGAACATTTTCGGCAATTATATGTAAAGCTTCTGCCGCATTCGTCTGTACTTTTTCTTCTTCCGGACGAGGTTGAAGTAGTTTCTCCATCTCGCTATAAACCATTCGCTGATGTACCATTGTAGACCTCGCATTGGTGTGCAAATCCACTTTTTCGCCAAAAACGCTTAAGCCAACCGCGTCGCGTTGTCGTTTGAGCAACTCGATAATTGAAGCAGCACAATGAACCGAGAACGACATTTTGTTTTGGCTATCTAGGTTGTAGGGATCTTCGGTTAACGGAAAATACATCGACGAAGATTTGTCGATTACAATCTGACACCTCAAATTGGTTTCTTCCTCGTACGTTTTAATGTACATTTTATCGGTTTTAGCAAACAGTTTCCAGTCTACGTGGCGAACCGGCTCACCTTTGTTGTATTGTTTATGCTCAGCAAATTCTACAGAAAAACCATGAAACGGGCTTTTGTGCAAACCTGTAATAAAGCCTTCCACCACTTGCTTAGCCAGAAGTTCTAGATTACCAAATTGTTGAATTTTTTCTCTATTAATATTTACTGGCAAATCGTTGTTTTTAATCCGATGTAGTAACGAAGGTAATGAAGAAGTATTTCAAATAAAAAAAGCCATCCGCCAAATGGCGAATGGCTTTTTTTACCATTCTAAAATTTCTTATAGATGAGCTTCAACTTTTTCTACTAATGCAGTTTTAGAAGCTGCTCCAACTACTTTATCTACTACTTCACCATTTTTGATGAACAATATTGTTGGGATATTTCTAATACCATACTTTGCAGATATCGCTGCGTTGTGATCTACGTTTACTTTTCCTACAAGAAATTTGCCTTTATATTCGTTTGCAATTTCTTCGACTAAAGGTCCAACCATTCTACACGGCCCGCACCATTCAGCCCAAAAGTCTACTAAGACTGGTTTATCTGATTTAAGTACTACTTCGTCGAAGTTATCGTCTGTGAATTCTTGTGCCATGTGTTCTAAGTTTTAATTTCTATTACAAATTTACAATTTCTTGCTATTCAAAAAGTCTGCCAACCGACATTTTTATGTCATACTGACATCTATTTATTTAAATCGAAGGAAACGCCCTTCATTTTCACCAATTCGTCAATAAATTCATTGGTTGCCATAATGCCTTTTCGCCTGGAACGCACTTCTATGCTTACTTTATCCTCCATGTCAAAAATGCATAGTTTAACCTTGCATTTTCCTTCTTCCAATTTCATTAATTCATCCAAACCATTAATAAAGTCATCATCTATATTCTTAATATCAACTTTTACGGTTATGGTTTCGGCTTTTTTCTCTCTTACTTCAGCGAGTAATTCCATGGAGTTTACTTTAAACTCTAAGTTATCTTCCTGATGAAATCGAGACCTTACAGTACCTTTAATCCAAATGAAAGCATTCTCTACCATCATGTGTCTCATCCTTAAGTAATCTTCCGAAAACAACATTAACTGGACAGAATCTCTATAATCCTCTATGGTAAGAATACCGAACGGTTTGCCATTTTTGGTAGTACGATGAACAACTTCACTAATATAACAACCAACTGTCATATCACGTCCCTTGTACTTATGCATGTCGAGTATGTGCGCAATTTTATTCGGACAGAAGTACTTCATTTCAAGTGCGTAATCATCCAACGGATGACCAGAAAGGAATAAACCTGTAACATCCTTCTCTTTATAAATCTGAGTTAATCGAGGCCAAGGTTTGCAATCAGGGATAACAGGTTCAGCAATTTCCACTTCACTACTATCTCCAAATAGCGATGATTCCATATCGCTAACACTTTTTTTATAGCTGTTACCAAACTTGATCAAGTTCTCTAAGTAACTAGTGTCACCCTCAGTTTCTTTATAAAAGTATTGAGATCGGTACGCTTCATCAAACAGGTCGAATGCACCTGCTAACGCCAAACTTTCTAAGCATTTCTTATTGGCTTGCCTCAATTCAATTCTCAAAACCAAATCAATCACACTCTTGTACGGCCCTTCTGCTCTATTGTCTACAATCGTTTCAACAGCACCTGCCCCAACTCCTTTTAATGCACCAAGGCCAAATCTAATTTCACCCTTCTTATTAACCTTAAATGTGTAGCTACTCTCGTTTACATCTGGCCCGAGTACAGCAATATCCTGTCGCTTACATTCCTCCATAAAAAACGCCACTTTTTTGATGTCGTTCATGTTTCGAGTAAGTACCGCCGCCATGTAATCGGGCATGTAGTTGGCCTTGAGGTAACCCGTTTGATAGGCCACCACCGAATATGCGGCCGAATGAGACCTATTAAATCCGTATTGAGCAAACTTAGCCATGGTGTCGAACACGGACTTAGCATCCTTTGCATCAACACCCTTTTCTATAGCACCAGCAATAAAGATTTTGCTCTGCTCCTCCATGATCTCCAAACTCTTCTTACCCATCGCCCTTCTAAGAAGATCGGCAGAGCCAAGCGAGAAGCCTCCCATTATTTGGGCAGCCTGCATAATTTGCTCTTGGTAAACCATAATACCGTAGGTATTCTTTAAGATACCTTCCAGCATTTCGTGCGGATATTCAATCGGTTCTCTGCCTTGTTTCCTGTTAATGAAGAGCGGAATAAAATCCATCGGCCCCGGTCGGTACAATGCATTCATGGCAATTAAATCTTCAATATTGGTTGGCTTAAGTTCTTTAAGATACATCCGCATCCCTTCACTTTCGAACTGGAAAGTGCCAACCGTATTCCCTTTTTGATAAAGCTCGTAAGTCTTTACATCATCCAACGGAATCTCATCAATATCTATTTCAACCCCATGATTTTCTTTGATATTAACGATGGCATCTTTAATAATGGACAAGGTTTTTAATCCCAAGAAATCCATTTTTAACATGCCCACACCCTCTACATACTTACCATCGTATTGAGTTACCAATAAATCAGCGCCTTTGGAAGTACTCATTGGTAGGAACTTCTCGAGATTGTCGGGCGCAATAATTACCCCCGCCGCATGAATCCCTGTGTGACGTGCAGCACCTTCAAGAATTTTGGCAAAAGTTAACGTTCTAGCAATCAAAATGTCGCTGCTATTTTGCGCATCAGCTAATTCTTTTACCTCGTCGAATGCCTGTTTTAGCGTAATTCCTGGTGTATCTGGCACCAGTTTCGCCAACTTATCGGCTTCGTGCAAAGGTAATTTCAGTACACGCGCCACATCCCTAATGGCAGATTTGGCAGCCATCGTTCCGAAAGTGATAATTTGAGCCACACGATCTTTCCCGTGCTTTTCTACTACCCAATCAATTACCCTTTGGCGCCCATCATCATCAAAATCAATATCGATATCAGGCATCGATACCCTTTCTGGATTTAAGAATCTTTCAAAAAGCAGGTCGTACTTTATAGGATCGATGTTGGTAATATTCAATGCATACGCAACAACAGAACCAGCTGCAGAACCACGACCTGGACCAACGCTCACGCCCATTTCTCGTGCAGCAGTGGTAAAATCCTGAACAATTAAGAAATAGCCCGCAAAGCCCATGTCCTTAATTACCTTCAATTCAAAATCGGCCCTTTCTGTTATTTCGGCAGTAAGCTCACCATACTTCTTTTTACATCCTTCAAAAGTTAAATGCTTCAGAAACCCATCTTCGGTATCAAACTCTTCAGGAATCTCAAACGCAGGCATTAAGATGTCCCGTGTAATTTTCGGCGGATCAATCTTGTCTACAATTTCCATTGTATTATCAAGCGCTTCCGGAATGTCCTTGAAAATCTCAAGCATTTCATCCTTCGTCTTCAGATAAAACTGATCTCCATCAAAACGCATCCTGTTCGGATCGTCATAATCTTTTCCTGTTTGCAAGCACAATAAAATGTCTTGCGCTTCCGAATCTATTCTATCAACGTAATGAACATCGTTCGTGGCGATCATTTTTACGTTGTGCTTCTTCGCGAACTTAATCAGTACCTCGTTGCAAATATTCTGATCTTCGATACCATGCCTTTGCAGCTCTACATAATAGTCATCACCAAAAATATCGAGGTATTCTAAAAATACTTTTTCGGCTTCCTCTTCGCTTTTCTGAATAATTGCTCTGGGCACTTCGGCAGCCAAACAGCATGTTGTGGCAATTAGTCCTTCACTAAATTCGCGTAATAACGCCTTGTCAATTCTTGGTTTGTAATAAAACCCCTCGGTTGCCCCTCTGGTACAAAGAATAGAGATATTCTCATACCCTTTTTGATTTTTCGCCAATAGAACCTGGTGGTACCGTACTTTGTTTTTTTTGTCGAAACGATCGTCCGTTAAATAAAACTCACAGCCAATAATTGGCTTCACCCCATTCTTTTCGGCAGTAGCTGTAAACTTGGGTATGCCATACATATTACCATGGTCGGTAATGGCCATGGCCTTCATGTCGTTCTCCTTCGCTTTTTTCAGTAATTTATCAATTGGCGCTGCACCATCGAGCAACGAATATTGGGTATGTACATGCAAGTGCGAAAAATCGGGCATAGGGATCAAAAAAAAGTTAATTTTGAGCGATAATGCTCTTTGTAAAGCTAGCAAATTCGATAGTTTCACATGCATCGAATGAAAAATATAACGCCATTTTTTATTAACATTTTACTACGATTGAAAACGCAATATTTCAGATTAAAATCAGTTTATAACTCCCAGTATTGGTTAGGCTAATAAAATGAAGATAAAACTGAGGATAAAAGTATTGATGCTAGTTATGGCATTCCCGATTTTACTGATGGCACAACAGGAAACTAAAGTCGTTGGGGAAATTTTGGATGTATACGGCAAACCTATTTCAGCCGTAAACATTTCTGTTTTTGGAGCTGGTGGTGTATCCGTTTCGGATTCTACAGGTAAATATCAATTCACCATTAAAGGTGATACAATAGTGAGGTTAATTTTCTCACACATCGTTTTCAAAACAGATACTCAATACATTGCCCCTAAAGGAACCCAAATAAACCTTAACATTGATTTAGAGGACAAAGTAGAGGAACTAGCTGGCGTTACCATTAAAGATAAAGTTAGGCATACCACAGGGGTAATTAAGGTTAACCCGAAATTGGCCAAAACAATGCCCAGTACTTCTGGCGGAATTGAAGACATTATAAAGACCTTGCCCGGCGTTAATCCTGCCAACGAAATGAGTTCTCAGTATTCCGTTAGAGGAGGAAATTTCGACGAAAATTTAGTTTATGTAAACGACATTCAAGTTTACCGTCCGTTTTTAGTTCGATCGGGCCAGCAAGAAGGATTGAGCTTTATTAACCCCGACATGGTGAATTCTGTAACGTTTTCGGCAGGTGGTTTCGAGGCGAAGTATGGCGATAAATTATCGTCGGTTTTAGACATTACTTACCGAAAACCTATCAAGTTTTCGGCTACCGCATCTGCTAGTTTATTGGGTGTAACTGGCCATTTTGAAGGAAGGACGAAGAATAAGAAGATGACTTACCAGGTTGGAATCAGACAAAAATCTAATGCTTACCTTTTAAATAGTTTAGACACAAAAGGTGAATACAAACCAAGTTTTATCGACGCTCAAACGTTTCTTACTTACAAGTTCAACCCCAAATTTGAAGTGAATGTATTGGCGAATTATTCAAGAAACAATTACAACATTATTCCTGAAACACGAGAATCGGATTTTGGAACAATCAATCAAGCACTTAGATTAACCATTTATTTTGACGGTAAAGAAGTCGACAGGTTTGAGACTTATATGGCTGCCGTATCCAACATATACAAACCAAACGATTATACCACGCTCAAGCTGATCGTATCGGGCTTTAGAACGTTCGAGACGGAAACGTACGACATTATTGGACAGTATTGGCTAGACGAAGTAGAAGCAAATCCTAACGCGGATGATTTCGGCGACAAAAAATTCAACCTGGGAACTGGTGGATTCTTAACTCATGCTCGTAATTATTTGGATGCCACCATCGCTAATGTAAGTCATAGAGGTACGCACGAAAGAAACAACCACAGATTAACTTGGGGATTAAAGTATCAAATGGAGGAAATTAATGATGAGATAAGCGAATGGGAATACATCGATTCTGCAGATTACTCATTACCAATTTCACATAGTGGCGATTTCGAAATATCAAGATCTTTAAGAGCTACCGCCTATTTAAAAACCAATAGGTATACAGCCTTTGTGCAAAACATCAACACTTTAGGCAAAGACTCAAATTACTTTGTTAATTATGGAGTTCGTTTAAATTATTGGGATTACAGCAAGCAAACATTGGTGAGTCCGAGGGTTTCTTTTTCATTCGAGCCTAAATGGGAGAAAGATTTCCTATTCCGACTTGCTTCAGGATTTTACTATCAACCTCCCTTCTACCGTGAGCTTAGAAACTTTGAAGGCGAACTCAACGAAGACATTAAAGCCCAACAAAGTATCCATTTTGTTGCCGGAACAGATTATAATTTCACCGCTTGGGATCGTCCTTTTAAGTTTGTTGCCGAAGCTTATTATAAAGCTTACGACGACTTAATTCCTTATGAAGTAGACAATGTTAGAATTAGGTATTATGCAAAAAACAACGCCAGAGGTTATGCTGCCGGCATGGATTTTAGGATTAATGGGGAGTTTGTAAAAGGCGTTGAATCGTGGGCCAGCATGAGTATTATGAAAACCATGGAGGACATTAAGGATGATTTTTACTACGAATACTTTAATGCGTCGGGCGAAAAAATTGGATACACTACCTACGACAACATTGCCACAGACAGCACCATTCACTTCCCTGGTGCCATTCCAAGGCTTACCGATCAAAGGGTAAACTTTAGTATTGTGTTCCAAGATTATTTACCAAAGTGGCCTAAATTTAAAATGCAGATGAAAATGGTTTTTGGAACTGGTTTGCCCTTTGGCCCTCCTAGTTTAGATCGCTACAAAGACACATTAAGAATTGCTCCATACAGACGTGTTGATATCGGATTTTCGTACACTGTATTAGAAGAAGAAAGAAAGAAAAAAGAAACAGGAATTGCCCGACATTTTAAATCTGTTTGGATTTCGGCAGAAGTATTTAACCTCTTAAAAATTAAGAATGTAATTTCTTATATCTGGGTTAAAGATGTATACGGCGGACAATATGCCGTTCCTAATTCACTTACTTCGAGGTTAATCAACCTGAAGTTAATTGTCGGAATTTAAACTGCTTCGATTGTGTCCTTAATAATCTGAACGCATTCAATAATTTGCTCCTGAGTAATTACCAATGGTGGAGCAAATCTAATTTTATCCTCATGCGTTGGTTTTGCAAGCAGGCCTCTCTCCTTCATTCTTATGCAAAGTCCCATCGCATCTACACCGTTCTTAGGTTTAATAACAATTGCATTAAGCAAGCCTTTACCCCTAACCTCTAATAACATGTCGGAATTAATAGACCTTAAACCTCCACGTAAAATTTCGCCGAGTTTCATAGCGTTCTCCGCCAATTTTTCATCGCGAACAACCTCAAGGGCAGCTATAGCCACCTTATTTGCCAATGGGTTTCCTCCAAATGTAGATCCGTGTTCTCCTGGCTTAATAACCATCATCACATCGTCGTCTGCCAACACTGCCGAAACAGGTAACACACCACCAGAAATTGCTTTGCCCAATAATAAAACATCTGGCTTCACGCCTTCATAATCGCATGCCAATAACTTACCAGTTCGCGCAATGCCTGTTTGAATTTCGTCGGCGATAAACAATACGTTTCTCTCTTTACAAATTGCTTTACAACAAGCCAAATATCCCTCGTGCGGTACTACTACGCCAGCTTCACCCTGAATAGGCTCCATTATAAAAGCAACTACATTGTCATCCTTCAAGGCTTCCACCAAAGCAGCTGCATCGTTATAAGGAATCGTTTCAATACCTGGAGTAAATGGTCCGAAATCCGCAATGGCCACATCATCATTTGATGCCGAAATTATTGTGATCGTTCTGCCATGGAAGTTATTCTCGCAAAAAATGATTTTAGCTTTATCAGCCGGAATGCCCTTTTTCTGATAGCCCCATTTACGAGCCAATTTAATCGCCGTTTCTACTGCTTCAACACCAGAGTTCATTGGTAGTACTTTATCGAAGCCGAAATATTCGGTTATAAATTTCTCATACTCACCTAATGTGTCGTTGTAGAATGCCCTAGATGTTAAAGTTAATTTTTGTGCCTGTTCTGTTAAAGCTCCAATAATTTTCGGGTGACAGTGCCCCTGATTTACGGCAGAATATGCCGAAAGAAAATCGAAGTATTTTTTATCGTTTACATCCCACACAAAAACGCCTTCGCCCCTAGCAATAACAACTTGTAATGGGTGATAGTTGTGCGCTCCGTACTTGTCTTCTAGCTCAATTGCTCTTGCTTCTGCTTCTGTGGTATTTTCTTCTAGTATCATGATAAAAAATTTGAAATTTTCCTTGACGTAAATGTGCGATATTTATAAGAGAAAAGAAAGATATGACCTGATGTAATGTAAGTTGTCATTCGCAATTGCAACTTACTTTATAAATTTCTTTCTGCTTATAAACGTGTCAGACCTTGGCGGATGAAAAGCTAATATATTTAGTATCTCTGGTTTCCCACATAATATTGAACAACGCTTATCTTTTAAAAATTGTGAATTTCTTTTCTTTCATATTTAATTCATTAAAACTCACATAAATAATTTTTTTATTATTTGGGTCTGGATAAAGTTTAACAGAAGCCACAACCGTTCCTTGATAAAACTTTTTTGCGCCTTGAAGATTAAATGTCATGTAATTTCCCGCCATAGAAATAAATGGACCTGTTAAATTATAACTTGGCATTCCAAATTCGTAAGATTCCAAACTACACATAACCATGTTCATATTTTGACCAAAATGCACTTTTGCCTCAAATTCTCCTCTTGTGGTCCATTCTCCTGACAATCTATATAATTGACTTTCAATATTTCCACCAGAGTAAAATTCAACCATCTGATTTAACCTCCTTAAATTGAAATCTTTTGCAGTATTTGAATTTGGCAATTTTGAATAAGTTTGTTTAGCAGAATCTATTAATTCTAAAGCGAATTTTGTATTACCAAAATAAAATTCATTTCCAGCCCAAAGTTGATACCCATACCCTTTATAATTATATTTCTGCTCTCCTGTGATTGAATCAGAAATAAAAATACTTTTCCTCCATAAGAATCTTGATGAATCGGTATTTTGGAAACATGTTTCATAAACACCAAAAATACTTGCTAAATCCCTGTATGCCACCATTCTTGATAACGAGGTCTTGGCATTGGCTAATTCTTCAAAATAAAGATTTCTTGCCTTCACAAATTGCCCATCATTTTTTAATTCATTTGCAATTAATGCATATACCTCTGGAGGAAAGTTCCCATCTAAAGAATCAAGTAAATAGAGAATTTTATTTACATAAATCAGTCGTTGGTAATTTGACAATACAGATAAACTATTTACATCAACGTTAGGATTTTCAGCGACTAACTTTATGTTCTTTTCCTGAAGTTCCGTAAGCTTAAGAACTAATTGATTGATCTCTTCAACTTTTATTGATTTAGCAATAGCCTTTTCCTTTGTAGAAGACTGTAAATCCTTAGCTTGATCTCTTTTTACGCCATAGTAGCTGAATCCAATAGAGGCCATCAAAGCCATGAGACTAATCAACAAAGGAATATTTGTTTTCCACCAAGGCTTCTTATCAAGATTGAGAAGTTTTGTGTTTAATATATCTAATTGATTTTGAACCAAGTCTACTTTCTCTTCAGTTGAAAGAATACCTTCATTCTTTTCATGATCTTCTTCTTTACTTTCTAGATTGTTTTTTTTCTGTTCCCATAAGCACATTTTTTTATAAAACACTGACGTTTATTCACCTAACATTAATAGTCCAATACTTTCTTTACACACTAGTATAAAAAAACTTCTTAAACATAAATAAAATCCGTACAAACACCTATCAATTCCTCACTGTTTCTCATTTACTTTTCTTCTCTTAGCAACGCGAATTGAATAAATATTTTACAGTGACATCGTCATACATTAGATACAAACAGAAAATTTTGGAGAGGCATACGGGTGCAAGTCCCGCAACTAATGTTAGCACTCCTAAAATTCGGTTCGCAGTGACCTCTCCTTCTTTATATTTCAATTTCATTTCAAAACACCTTCATTATGCGAATCGAAGACAATCAAAATACCTGCACAGAGTGTGGGCAGAACAATCCTTATACACAACAACTAGTTACCGAAGAACTCACGCCAGAGATGGCTATGATTATTGAATTTATTCAATTTCAAGAGCTAGACGAATTGCCAAAGGCGCTTAAAAAGGTACATGACTTAGCGCTGTATTTCACCAACGAACCTTTAATGCAAGATGAGATATGGGCACTCTATCTGGTAGAGTTACTGAGAGAGAAGTTGGCCTGTTAACTTTATTATACATACGTCCTCCGGCTGTAGTGATCCCGCTTCTCGTTGCGCTAACGCGCATTGATTGACGGGATGACGTGCCGTTTAATTTAGCAACTCGTCGTCCTGACAATTGCTTCGGATTACTGAAGTAAGAAGCAGGATCACCTCAGCTGACAGAGCATATTGTTGAAGTGACCACTAACGATAAAGTATTGGGCAGGCAATGCCGAATAAGGCTGGCTTACTTGCCTCCGGCTGTAGTGATCCCGCTTCTCAGATGCGCTAATGCGCACTGATTGTCGGGATGACGATACGTTTAATTTAGCAGCACGTTATCCTGACAAATACTTCGGTTTATCGAAGTAAGAAGCAGGATCTTTTCATCAATCCACAATTAGAATACTAATTACTGTAAATTTGCCGCACTTAAAATAACAGATGAAGAATAAGGTAATAGAAGGCGTCGAAGTAATCGACATGGGTACTAAGGGTAAGGGTGTAGCAAAAAAAGATGGCATGGTCATCTTTGTTCAAGATGCCATTCCTGGTGATGTGGTGGATGTATTGATTACAAAGAAGAAAAAATCTTTCATGGAAGGCAAGGTCGATAAGTACATTTCTAGATCGAAAGATTTGGTTGAGCCTTTCTGCCAACACTTCGACATTTGCGGTGGTTGTAGCTATCAACACATGGATTACAAAGCACAACTCTTTCAAAAACAAAAAGGAATTACCGATAACTTGGCACGAATTGGCAAGTTAGAATTACCAGAACCCCCTCCTATTATTGGTTGTGAGTCGACACAATTTTACAGAAACAAACTAGAATTTACATTCTCTAATAAGAGATGGTTAACGTTAGAAGAAATTCAGAGTGACGTAGATTTTGGTAAACAAGACGTACTAGGATTCCATATCCCAGGCAGATTCGATAAGATTTTAAATGTAGAAAAATGCTGGCTTCAAGCAGATCCTTCTAACGCTATCAGAAATGAAGTGCTGGATTACTCGAAGAAAAACGAACTTGAGTTTTTCGATTTAAGAGAACAGACGGGCCTACTAAGAAACATGATTATAAGAACTACCACAACCAACGAGGTAATGGTAATTATGATTTTTGCTAAAGAAGATAGAGATGTGAGGGTTGCCCTACTCGATCATTTAGGTGAAACGTTCCCTGAAATTACTTCTTTGATGTTTGTGATTAATGGAAAAAGAAACGACACTATTTCCGATTTAGATGTACACCATTACACAGGTAGAATGTACATCACTGAGAAGTTAGGCGATGTAAGCTTTAAAATTGGACCTAAATCTTTTTTCCAAACCAATTCGACACAAGCACACAAATTGTATCAGATAATTGAGGAAATGGCTGAATTGGATGGCTCTCAAATTGTATACGATTTATACTGTGGAACTGGCACTATTGCTAACTATGTAGCTGGTAAGTCGAAGAAAGTAATTGGAGTTGAACAACTGCCAGAAGCGATTGAAGACGCAAAAGAAAACGCCATCAACAACGGAATTAAAAACACTGAGTTTTACGCAGGTGATTTAAAAGATACGTTAGACGAAGATTTCGTAAAGAAAGTTGGTCACCCGGATTTAATAATTGTTGATCCCCCTCGAAATGGCTTGCACAAAGATGTGGTTGGAGAATTGAACAGATTAAAAGCAAAACAGGTGATTTACGTTAGCTGTAATTCGGCCACACAGGCGAGAGATTTAGAATTACTCAACGAAACTTACAAGATTACCGCATTGCAAGCAATCGATTTATTCCCGCATACGGTTCATGTAGAAAACGTGGCTTTACTTATTCTTCGGTCGTAGGCTAGGATTAATTAAAGACCTCAGGAAAGCATCAACAGGTCATATAATTTTCTTATCTGTGCCCTAACAGCGGGCGGCCGCTTACTTTTTTTCTTGAAAAAAAACTAAGGAAAAAATTCAAGGCTTCTGAATAATTCAGATAAAACTACAGCTTAATTTTTTCCACGCATACCAAGCCGTTCATTTTTCTTTTCAAGAAAAACTCAACTCTAGGAATGCTTTCTAGATCCGCCAAGAGGCGGGCAAACGCAAAAAAATGAAGCCTTGTTCTATAGCTGAATTGTTCAGAGGCCAAACAAGAATGGAATTGGGCATAGTTCTTCTTTTGAAGAGCCAGAAGCATTATGCCGTATTCTAGGAAATGACCTTTAAGAGTCGGGTAATCGCACAAAATCTAACCCTTGTTTTACACGCCCATACCGAACGTTACGTTCGGGCGGGTGGCTGAATTCTTCAAAGGCCAAGCAAGATTATTACTCAATCACTATTTCCCCTGAGGTCGTAGGCTAGGTTTTAGCTCAAAAGCCTTTTTGTAGTATTTATCGGCTTGCGCCTTATTGCCCATATTGGCATAAGTAATGGCTGCGAAATACCACATACTCGCATTTTCCGGGGCAAATTCCAGCCCTTTATTAAAAGCGTCAACACTTTTCTGATTAAGCTCTTGGCTCTTCTGATTTTGTCCGACGTTTTTTAGTTGTTGCGCCATAGTACCGTAAACACTACCAATATTTAAGTAAGCATCGGCAAAACGAGGATCGTAGGTTAAAGCCTTTTGATACATTGACAAAGCTTGTTGGAATTGCTGACGGTTGAAGTAAATAGCCCCAAGATTGCTATAAGTAAGCGGTTTTGTAGAATTGAATTCGAGTGCTTTTAGATAGTTATGTTGTGCCCTATCGTAATCGTTCATTCTATAATAAGTAAGTCCGATTTGCGAATAAGCATCTGGATACCTTGGATAAATATCAATGGCTTTCTGCAGTTCCTCAATTCCATGAACGAAATGTGCCTTTCGTTTTTCTAAATCAGGTTCCGCCAGCGCAACTGCCTTTGTAAGCTCTAAACCATAGTAATAATGGAGTCTGGCGCTGTTTGTAGATTTCTCAACATCCACACTGTATAAAGTAATATTGGTGTCCCAATCTTCGTTTCTTGTAACTGTTTTAAAAGAATAAGCCAATAAAATAATGCCCACTACACCAAATAATTTCATGTTGGCCTTTAGCATATCTCCAATGCTTTTATAGTTAACGGCTTCCCAGGAAGGCAGCGTAAATTTGGCAATTAGCAAGCCAACTACCGTTACAAACCCGAGAGATGGCATGTACATAAATCGCTCTCCGAAGGAAGAGCCAATCATGAGAATAACATTAGAAAAAACGGAGATAGTGATTAAAAACAAGAGGATTCCGAAAGCAAAAAGGTTCTTTTGTTTCAGCATTATTATGGCATACACACCCAACCCAACATATAAAAACAAGGATAAGGTTGCATATATATTAGACCAGCTTACTATGCTAATTTCGCCAATTGAATAATCGCAAACCAAAGGGTGCGGAAGCACCAAGAGCATAAAATACTTGCCCAATATCATAATGGCTGTAGCCAATTCGTCTGATTTATTTGCAGCTCCAGCCAACACATTGTCAAGGTCTACAATGGTTTTTCCGCCATCCAAACTTCCCAACACAAGCCTTCTAACCAACAAATAAGCCCCTGCACCGGCTGCATAAAAACCTGTGACTAAGCCAATTTCAAATCTCTTTAATGATGTAAAGACGTACAACATTAAGGGCACTACGGCTAAAAACGTAATGGAGCTTTCTTTAGAAGAAAGCGAAAGCATATACACTACCGCTGCAATGGCCAAGTAGTATATTTTGGTTTTGTCGATGTATTTAAAGGTAAAAACCAACGAGATTAACACCAGCAACAAACACAAAATTTCGTCTCTGCTTTTAATATTAGCAACTACTTCGGTATGGATAGGATGCGAAACAAAAAGCAAACTAATTACGAATGGGATGGCCACGTTGTACTGCCTAAACAAAGCACAGAGCACTAAAAACAAAAAGTATCCGCTAATGGCGTAAACCAATACGTTTATAAAGTGATAAACGGCAGGTGTATCTGGGAAGAACTCCCATTCCAACGCATACATCGCCAATATTAAGGGACGATAGATTTCATCGCTAGAATTCCAATAACCGTATCGGTAGCTTGTTTGAAAAATTGTTGGAATGCCCTTTATTCCTTTTTTAACTACAAAGTTGTCTGTTAATACCGATGCGTCATCTAGAATATAACCGTGATTAATGGAGTTAACATAAATTAACATGGCAAAGGCGGCTACTATAAGCGCCAATTTGCGATTAAAATTCAGCCATGCTCCCGACTTCCCTTTACTCACCTTATTCCTTTTGGGAGGCTTAAGAGTGTCTGCTGCGTCTGGTTCTTGAATAGATTGTTGGTCAATCTTTTCTTTTCGCGTTAATTTCTTTTCTGCCATCTGGTTAGATTCTTCAAAACAAATGTAAAAATTGTAAATTTGGAAAAAGCACAGATGACAGAAGAAAAGACCCTTATTTTAACGAACGACGAGATTAATCAGAAGATTAAGCGCATTGCGTATGAAATCTACGAGAATAATTTCGATGAGAAAGAGATTATTCTCGCAGGAATTGCTTCTCGTGGGTACGTAATGGCGGAACGATTGACAGAAGAGCTAAATAAAATTAGCCCGATTAAAATCAATTTGGTTAGACTAAGGATCGATAAAAAGAACCCGATGGAAAATGGGGCTACTTTAACTTTGGAACCTGAGGAGCTTAAGGATAAGGTTATTATTATTGTGGATGATGTGGTGAAGAGTGGAAAAACACTGATTTACGCGTCTAAGTTTTTCTTAGGGGTTCACTTGAAAAAATTAAGAACTGTTGCTTTGGTAGACAGAGAACATCGCCGCTACCCTATTAGTGTCGATTTTGTGGGCATGCATTTATCTACTTCGCTTCAAGAACATGTAAGTGTTGAGTTTTCTAAAAAGAATAGTAGGGTTTATTTGACCTGAATCTTTATCAAACATTCCTTCCTAATTCAATATTCCTTGTTCGACATTCAAAAAAGAACAACGAATGTCGATTAACGATTTAAGAATTTAAAAACTGTTGAGTGACTTCCTCTTTGACACTAAATGGAATTCGTTTATTGTAGTCATTCGTTTGAGATCCCCGAATAATTCCTTATTCGGAATTTTCGAGTTTATATGTTTGAAGTCTCTCATTTCGTATAAGGGGGAAACTGAAAAATATAAAATTATGGAAGCATTTACAGGACAAAAGATTTACACAGGAATAGACGTTCACTTGAAGAGTTGGACGGTAAGTATACATGGTGAGTTTAATAGTTTTAAAACGTTTAGTCAACCTCCTAGTAGTATTGTACTTGACAATTTTTTAAAGAAGAACTTCCCAGGGGCAGAGCCCTTCGCAGTTTACGAAGCTGGGTTCTGTGGATTTAGTGCGTACTACGATTTGAACGCCTTGGGTATTAATACAATTGTGGTTAATCCAGCTGATGTACCCACTACAGATAAAGAGAAAAGACAAAAGTCACATCCTGTAGATAGTATGAAGCTAGCTCGCAGTTTAAAGTCTGGTGATTTAATAGCTATCAATGTGCCTACTACTCATAACATACTTAACGATAGGTCTGTTCTTCGTTATCGAAGTAACTTGGTCGGAGATCAGACACGATTAAAGAAATAGAATTAAAGGTTTTTTATATTTCCATGGAATTCCTATTCCAGAAGGTTATCAGAATACTAATTGGTCCAAAGGATTTATTAGTTGGCTAAAGGTTAAATCAAAAGAATATTTAGCATTACAAAATCTGATAGATCAGTTCGAATACACAAAATCTTTAGTGACTAAGGCAAACAAGACTTTGTTGGAACTAGCTAAAAAGGAAGAACATAAAACTCAATTCGAGTTAATTAAATCGATTCCTGGTTTTGGAGACTTGAGTGCTATCCATATTCTTTTGGAAATCGGAGATATTAAAAGGTTTAGCACCAATGAAAAACTATTGTCTTATATCGGATTAACACCATCACGACATAGCTCTGGAGAACATGAAAGAGTTGGCCAGGTGACGCCCAGAGGGAATAAACAGATAAAGAAATATTTAATTGAAGCTAGTTGGATTGTAGTTAGACGAGATCCCATAATGATGGCAGCTTTTGGAAAACTTTGTAAAAGGATGACCAAAACTAACGCGATAATCAGGATAGCAAAAAAACTAGTAAACATAATAAAGGCCGTCCTCGATAAAGGACAGCCTTACGAAATTAACTATAACCTTTAAGATTATAACGAACGATGCACCGTTTTGTCATCCTTGTGGATAAGCCCCTTTTTCGAGTATACGGGCCCGTAATTTCAGTTAATATTAAAACTACGGCTTTTTAAGCAATTTGTTTAAAAAGACTGTTTATAGAAGTGTACTTGAGGTTATTAAACAATCATTGAAATATTAAAAACTCTATGTTTTTTGGAGAGTTTTTAATATTTCAACTATACAGATACAAAAACAAAAACAAATGATTTAAGAATAAATCAAAATATAATTTGGATTTCAACATAGAAGGATGACGAAACATTAAATTTCCTGCATGTAGCTTAACTTCAATTCTAGATCGTCTATATCAAAGTTTTCGCCAGAGATGGTAATATCTGCTCTATTGTAAAAATCTTCTCTTACACCCAAATTAATTGCGATGTACGACTTTAAATCGTTCTCAGACTTCCCTTTTATCAAAGGTCGTTTTTCTTTGGCATTGTGTAATCGGTGAATTAATGCCGGAATAGACATTTTTAAATAGATGCTGGTACCCGTTTCTTTAATTAGTAAGAGGTTTTTCTCGTTACAAGGTGTTCCTCCACCTAAAGAAATGACGGTATTTTCCAATACTGAGAGCTCTTGAAGCGCTAAATGCTCCATTTCTCTAAAATAATCTTCGCCTTTTGACTTAAATATTTCAGGGATCGGCATGCCTTCTTTTTCTTCTATAAAGTCGTCTATGTCTACAAAATCCATATTGATTTTTTTTGCTAACTGTTTGCCAGTAGTAGACTTACCACTCCCCATATATCCCATTAAATAAATTCTCATTTTGTCAACTTTTTGTGTTAGTATTCGTTCTATACTTTACTAATACTCTATATAGAAAAATAAGATACAAAAAATATTGATTTTGCTTCTTGATATATGAGAATTGCTATTATATTTGCACTCCTTTTGAGGGAAGCTTCGGCTTCATGAAAGAGGAAAATGGATGATTCGGTAGCTCAGCTGGTAGAGCATCTCCCTTTTAAGGAGAGGGTCCTGAGTTCGAACCTCAGCCGAGTCACAGAAGCCTCGTCAAAATATAGATTTGACGGGGCTTTTGCGTATTATTCAAAAATGGGTAGAACATAGGTAGAACATTCTGACTTTTCGTAATCATTCCACCCTGCATAGTAACTCTAGCAAAGACAAAACTTCACTGATTCTACATTTTCTCTTCCCATAAAGCACTAACTACCTGATTTTAAAGAGATTTAACACCAAAGTTCGAGCTTTCAAAAAGCCATCCCAACGTACGTCTATTCTTAAAGTTGATATTTGATGACCTACCGGTGGTCTATCCCCCTATTAATCGGACTTTCTATTTTTAGCTTTCGCTAACTTACAAAATTCTGTTCTACCTTTGCTTTGCGAGGAACAAACGAAGGTGATTTTTATGCCGATGTTCGTAAAATGTGCCAGCGCTGGTCATTTTAAGTTAAAATAATATTTTGTTCATCCGCCAAAATAGGCGGAATCATAAAATCTTGCGAGGAACTGCACTTCAGGCTCGTATTTGCCGATATTTGGTCATGTTTTATCTTTATC
>JABSPQ010000274.1 GCA_013214205.1 Flavobacteriales bacterium | reverse complement strand
GTGGAATTGAGAATTTAACTGGAGCCGAGTTGGTGCAAAGAGAACCAGATGCTTCATCTTTCCCTACAGGAGGACTACGTTCTACTGATGCTGCAAGAGGATATACCGTTTGGGATCCTACTTCACCATCGTTTATTATGGAAATTGAATCTGGAAAAACATTATATGTACCATCTGTTTTTATTTCTTACACTGGCGAGTCGTTAGGGTACAAAGCACCGTTATTAAAATCGATCGATTGTTTAAGTAATGCCGCAACAGCAGTATATCAGTATTTTGATGAGTCTGTAAAAAGTATTTTACCTACACTAGGGTGGGAACAGGAGTATTTTGTAATGGATGCCAACCTTTATGAAGCAAGACCAGATCTTATGCTAACAGGCAGAACGCTATTTGGTAGAAAATCGGCAAAAGGTCAGGAGTTAGACGATCATTATTTTGGTGTTATTCCAGAACGAGTTCAAGTATTTATGAATGCCTTCGAACAAGAAGCCTTAAAACTAGGTATTCCTGTTTTAACAAGACACAATGAAGTTGCTCCGAGCCAATTTGAGTGCGCACCAATGTTTGAAGAATTAAACGTTTCGAACGATCACAATATGTTGGTAATGGATGTAATGCATAAAGTGGCCAGCAAACACGGGCTTCGTATTTTAATGCACGAAAAACCATTCTTTGGCATTAATGGTAGTGGAAAACACAATAACTGGTCGATGGCTACAGACACCGGTGTTAATTTATTATCAACAGGAGACCAGCCTGGTAACAACCTAAGATTTATCACCTACTTTGTTAATATAATAAAAGCAGTAAATGAGAATGCCGATATATTTAGGGCATCAATTACTGGTCCAGGTAACGATCATAGGCTAGGAGCCAATGAGGCACCACCAGCCATTATTTCTATTTTTACAGGAACGCAGTTGGGCGAACTTCTTGATGAGTTTGAGAAAATAGGATTGAATCCTAATGCACAGAAAGGTAATCCAGAAATGGAATTAGATATACCTAAGATCCCTGCCGCTGTTCTTGATAATACCGATAGGAATAGAACATCTCCATTTCCATTTGTAGGAAATCGATTTGAATTTAGAGCTGTTGGTTCAACTCAAAATTGCTCGCTTCCTATGATGACTCTAAATACAATGGTAGCAGATCAATTGGTTAGTTTTAAAAAATCTGTTGATGAGAAAATTGCTGCTGGCGCAGAAAAAGAGCAAGCCATTGTTTCTGTACTTCAAGAATACATTAAAGAATCCAAGAAAATTATTTTTAACGGAGATGGTTATTCTACAGAATGGGAAGAAGAGGCAGAAAAAAGAGGATTGGCTAATGTGAAAACAACACCTTATGCTTTAGATGCACTAATTACAGATCAAGCAAAAGAATTATTCGAAAGAAATAATGTGCTTAAGGTAAGAGAACTAGTGGCGAGATATGACGTGTTTCAAGAAATCTACGTGAACAAGATTACAACAGAAGCTTGTTTGGTTAAAGAACTTGCACTTACCCACATAATTCCAGCTGCGATTGATTATCAAACGAAATTAATCGAGCTGTTTAAAGGATATACTGATATGTCTTTAGAGCTTGCTTCTTCCGATATCAAAATGCAGATTGAAGAAATACATTCGCACACACATTCTATTAGGGAGAACATTAAAGCAATGGACCTAGCAATGGATGGGCTACATGCTTGTACAGAAGTAAGCGACGAGGCAAAAGGCTTAAGTGATAAGGTTAAACCTTATTTCGATCAAATTCGAGAACATGCAGATAGCTTAGAGATTTTGGTAGACGACAGTTATTGGAAGTTACCTAAATACAGAGAGCTGTTATTTATTAAATAAATCCTATTTAACCAGCACCACAATTTCTGGTGCTGGTTATTTTTTTACTCTAATTTTTTTTATGAAAAAGATTTATACACTAATCTGTAGTGTGTTAATACCTGGACTATGTTTTTCTCAGGAAAACAGCCCTCAGTTGGATACAGGAGACACGGCATGGGTACTTATGGCAACTGCATTGGTTATGCTAATGACACCTGCTGGTTTGGCTTTGTTTTACGGAGGATTAACCAAAAGCAAGAATATGCTTAATACAATCGGTATGAGTTATATTGCATTCTGCATTGCCTTTTTAGTATGGGTTGTTGTTGGATACAGCATTGCTTTTAGTGGTAACGGAAGATTTATGGGGGATTTTGATAATGTGATGTTGAAGAATATTAACATTACCGACTTGCAAGGATCAATTCCAGCACTGCTTTTTGTAGCATTTCAGGGAACTTTTGCAGCAATTGCAGTTGCTATTGTTAGTGGATCGATCATTGAAAGAGTTAAATTTACTACATGGACACTTTTTGCCATGTTGTGGACATTGCTAATATATTGCCCTATTGCACACTGGGTTTGGGGTGGTGGATTCTTAAGTGAAAATGGAGAATTGGATTTTGCTGGAGGAACAGTAATTCACATCAATGCAGGTATAGCAGGCTTAGTTGTTTCATACATGCTTGGCAAGAGGAAAGATTACGCCTCGTATCCAACTAGACCATCATCAGTAAAACTTACTGTTTTAGGGTCTGCCTTGCTTTGGTTTGGGTGGTTTGGTTTTAATGCAGGAAGTCAGCTAGCTGCCGATTTTATTGCTGCGAATGCTTTTTTAGTTACCTGTGTTTCGGCTTGTGCTGGAGGAGTTTCTTGGATGGTTATAGAATTTATAGATGTTAAGAAACCAACTCTTATTGGTTCTGCATCAGGTGTTATCTCTGGGCTGGTAGCAATAACCCCTGCTGCAGGGTATGTGGATGTTTCTGGAGCACTTTGCATAGGACTACTGGGAGGTTTAGTTGGTTATTTGGGAACTGTTAAATTAAAAAAGATGATAGGTTATGATGATACATTAGACGCCTTTGGAGTACATGGATTGGTTGGAATACTGGGTGCTTTAATGACTGGAATCTTGGCTAACCCAGCAATTAATGAAGGTACTGGATTGCTGTACGGAAATCCAGCTCAATTTTTAATACAACTAAAAGTCGTAGGAATAACAATTGCTTATTCTGCTATTGGTACTTTTGCGGTATTTAAATTATGTTCGTTGATTACAAATGGCGCTAGAGTTACAGAAATAGTTGAATACAATGGACTCGATTCTATGATTCATGGAGAAAGAGGTTTTGATTTAAACGAAGAGGTGTTGGAACCGGCATTTAAAAATAATTAAATAGAACTTATGGCAACAAAACAAAGAGTAAGATCAAAGAATAACTCGAATATTTCGGATGTAAGTAAGGGGTTAGTCCTAGAGGCTCTCTTTAGTTCAATTGATACGTCTAAGACAGGTGTTATTACGTCTGTTCAGTTCTGGAATGAACTTAAGAAAAGAGGCATATTATCTGATGATCCTAGATTGTCGGATGTAAAGGATGCTTTCGACAAAGCCTGTATAGGAAGTAAAAAAGGAATTGATTTTAGTCTGTTTTGTGAAACGATTAAGCATGCTTTACTTGTACATAAAACATTACGGGGAGAGTTATGTATTCCTGACTTTTCTGGTTTTTGCGATGAGATTACAGATATATTTAAGGAGGTGAAATCGAATGTAAATGGTAATGTAGCTAATTATATTCCACAACTTGCTCGGGTAAATCCAAAATATTTTGCTGTGTCTATCTGCACAATTGATGGCCAACGTTTTTCGCATGGAGACACCAATACCAGTTTTTGTTTACAATCTACATGTAAGCCTATTAATTATTGCATTGCGCATGAGGAGTTGGGGGAAGAAAAAGTACATCAGCATATTGGAAGAGAGCCTAGCGGCAGATCGTTTAACGAGATGGCTCTGAATAGTGATGGGCTACCACATAACCCACTTATTAACTCAGGAGCAATTATGTGCTCTTCCTTAATACGTAGAAATATACCGATAGCAGATAGGTTCGATGAGGTAATTAAAACATGGACAGAATTATCTGGAGATGTAGAACCCACATTTAATAACTCTGTTTATTTGTCTGAAAAACAAACAGCAGACAGGAATTTTGCATTGGCTTACTTCATGAGAGAAAATAAAGCTTTTCCTGAAAATACAAACTTGATTGAAACGCTAGAATTTTATTTCCAATGCTGCTCTATTGAAGTGAAATCAGATTCTATGGCTAGTGCTGCAGCTACCCTTGCAAATGGTGGTGTTAATCCATTAACGGGAAAAAAGGTATTTAGCGACGGAACAGCAAAAAACTGTCTTTCTCTAATGAACTCATGTGGTATGTATGATTTCTCTGGTGAGTACGCTTTTAAAATTGGATTCCCAGCCAAATCGGGTGTTTCCGGAGCGTTGTTAATTGTTATTCCAAATGTGATGGGTATTTGTATTTGGTCTCCTAAGTTAGATGAACTAGGCAATAGCGTTAGAGGAGTAGAGTTTTCGAAGAAGTTGGGGGAACGTTTTAGTTTTCATAACTACGATTCTTTAATTAATAACAGTGAAAAGAAAGACCCAAGAAGACACAAGTATGAAAGTAAAATGGATAATGTTATCAATCTTATTTACGCTGCATCGTGTGGAGATATAGATGAAATAAAAAGAATTGAAGCTAAAGGTGTGGATTTAAATGTGTCTGATTATGATGGCAGAACGGCATTGCATCTCGCAGCTTCAGAGGGGCAATTCGAAGTGGTAGATTACCTGATTAAAAGAAAGGTAAATGTGAATGCCAAAGACAGATGGGGTGGAACTCCACTGAAAGATGCTAAAAAGTCTAATCACGTAGATATTTGCAATAAAATAGAGAAATACTTAAGTAAATAAGTGCTAGGAGGGGAGGATAGGGAAATTAGCAGGTAACTATTGGTTACGAAATTGTTAGCTTGTTCTATCTACTAACCGATACAGGATCTAGCTTTCCTTGAATTGGTAATATCTACCGATAAAACTACCCAAATGATCTAAACGAAAATTATTTTTTCCTCCTCTATTTCAATGTCTTTTAATACTTGTCTCGATTCTGATTTATGATTGGTAATAAGACTATTTAGATACTTAAAGTCATACAGCTTGATAATCAGTTTGTTATTTGTAATGGTAAGCACAGGTTGTTAGAGATTGAAGAAACCTAGGGGTACAGACCTTATTTGTTGTTAACTTAGAAACAACACTGAATAATGCGGCTACAATTATTACATTCAAACTACATAAAACTTAGACCATCATTTGAACAGTAGTTTTTACAAACATCCAATACCAATATTAGCGCTACTGCATTTTTGTTTAGTCCTGGTTCAAAGTGTCGGCGCAACTGATATCGGTGAAGTAGCTGACTCCACGGCGCACAAAGAACAAGACAGCGTACCCAAGCAAATCAAAATAATTGGATTATACTCCAATGAGTACACCCAACCCAATAGTACACATCGCCATGTATCTACTTACCTTTCCATTTTGGAAAATGGCAACTACTCATCTGACTATGTATTGAATCATGCGTTCAGTTTTCCTTTTTCTGGTAAATGGGAACGCAAGAAGAGTCGACTGGTTCTCTACCCGGACCACCACGAGCTTCCTAAAAGGGTGTATAAGATCCAAACGAAAAACGATAGTATCTATTTAAACGCCATTAGGATCCACATTGGCTTGGTTCGTCAGAGTGACAAAGCGGATTACAAAGGAGGTAAAGTTGAAATGGTACCGATTAAACCAGTAGAGGCGCCGCTCGACACAAGTAAAGTTTCTATCCCAACCCTGGATAGAAAGGAGATAAAGAAAATCATCGATCAATACGTTTTTAAATCCATTACCGAACGCTACCCATATTTAAAAATGAACGACAGGAACTATGCTTTTACTAGCATGGGGTACGATAAAAAATCGGTGCACGACGTAAGCCAACCATTTACCGGTGGTGCTTGGTTCAACAAAAGCAATGGAAACGATGTAAGCTTCCATTTACAAATTACATTTGATTATGCTTTAAGGGATGGCGCTTACGAATGGAAGGTAAGAGATGTGTTGGCGAGGGGAGAGCATCAACGTACGTGGATTAAGTTCTCGGAATACCTAAATTCCAAATTAATTACAGATGAAGCGTTCATCCAGAAACAAGAGAAGAAACACAAAGGCAAATTTGAAACGTTTTACAACTTAAACAATAGATTCTTGTACATAGAGGACGACAAAGTTGCGGTGTGCAATGAACAGGGCGAACGGCTTACGCCCTTCCTTGCACACTTTAAAAGGTATGAGAGACGAAGTGTTTGGATGGGATGGCGTTTTTTATTGCAGGCACGACCAACACTTTACTATGATCAACGAAGAGAAGGAGGAAGTCACTTTTGTCATAGACGGCACCATGGTGTCGGATTTCGCCTTACCTAGCAATTCCCCAAACGACTAACTACGCCAACTTGTTGCCATCGTTATTGGTGCTGTATCACATTATCACCTGCAAGATTTTCGTTGTTTTCACTTCTCCGACGGAAAACGGAGTACAGATTAGGAAAGGTTTGTCGATGCAATTATTTCCCGATACAATATATACATAACTATTCTTTAGTCATAGGTATCGTAGGGATAGTAACACAAATAAGCAACAATAATTATCATATTTGAGGTCTGATTTGTTATGATGTTGCCCCCTTTGATTTGTACAATCCTTAACTAATCAAATCCCAATATACAAACCACCCCTACAATATTTGTTCATTTGAGAAAAAAGTCTCTTTTCTAGAAACATTCTGATATATAGAATCTGTAAAGCCCTTTTAATATGATGGAAATCGTGTAAACTATAGGATTTATGTAGGTAATCAGTATTGTTTTGGTATTTGGCATAAAAGTTTACGTAAACAATTTTTTTATAAAACATAAATGAATATGCTACAAATTTTAAGACGATGTATGAGTAAAAAAATACGCACATTAATATTTATTTTATTTCCCATAACTGTATTTGCCCAAACAGGGCCAGGTGGTGTAGGAATAGCCGACGGAACGAGCAATCTATCTTTATGGTTAGATGCTACTAAGATCAGCGGTATCAGTGATGGAGCTGTTATCTCTTCATGGGAGGATCAATCCGGTAATAATTATGATGCTGCTGTGGTTGTAGATGAAGGAATGGGAGCTGTTGGTCCTGTATACTCTTTAAATGGAGGGGGAACAAATAATAGGGCAGCAGTTACATTTGATAATAGTCAGAAACATTATCTAAAAGTTACTGGCAATAGCGAGATACTACCAACGGATGAGATATCTGTTTTTTGCGTAGGGAACTTCGAAGATTCTAGTGATGATTGGGCTGGTATGTTGTTTACTTCAGACGATGATGAATGGGACGATGGTTGGGGAATTGCCGAAGAAATGATTGGTTCGGGTATGAACAAGGCTGGAGGTAATTTTACAGCTTGGGTTGATCATTATCAAGATCCAGGATGTAACTTAAATATAGAAGATGACTATGGAACAGATCATATTTGGGGAATAGTTTATAGCGCAAATGATTTTACGGCATACAAAAGTGAAACTACATGTAGCGATGTGAGTTTTTCTGGTCCAATAAATTACGACTCGGGAGGCATGAATAGTAATGACGATCTTCTTATTGGCAAAGCGATGGACACTGTCTATTTAACTGGAGATATTGAAGAGGTAATTATTTATGATAGAGCATTGAACGATGCAGAAAGAATAATTGTTTCCAACTATCTCGAAGCAAAATATGGAATGACGTTAACGGCAAACGACGTCTATGATGAGGACGATAACGCAGCGTATTATTATGATGTCGCTGGAATCGGTCAAGCTGTAGATGGCTCTAGTCATACAGATGCTCAAGGTACGGGCTGGATAAGAATACATTCACCTTCCGATTTAAATGATGGTGAGTTTTTGATGTGGGGGCATGATAATGCTGATTTAGATCATAATGAGGATAATGTTCCATCGGGTACGGATAATAGAGTTAATAGACAATGGGGTATTAGTGAATATGATGGGAGTAGTATTGGCACAGTAACCTTAACGTTTGATTGTTCTGCTTTAACCTTAACTAATCCTGCTCATTTACAATTATTAATTAGCTCAGATGAAGATTTCTCTGACGCATTTATACATACCGCAGGACTTTCGTTCGACAACGCTAAAAAGATTGCTACGTTTACAGGTGTTGATTTCTCTGATAATGCACATTTTACATTAGGCTCTTCTTCTTCCGAAAATACATTGGGAGAAGTAGCACCTCCATTACCCGACGCACAAACAGGTCCGGCTGGAATAGGAACAACGGATGGCTTGGGTTCGTTAATGATGTGGCAGAATACTAGTTCTATTGATCAGGATGATAATACAGAAGTTAATACTTGGGCTGACCAATCGGGGTATGGACATGATCTTTTTCAAAATGATACCGGTTATGATGAAGGGCCTAATTATCATGAAAACCAGATAAATGGTTACCCAATATTAGAGTTTGATGCAAGTAACGATGAATACTTAGGGATGGAGCACATAGAAACAATGACACCTAATATGATATCTATATTTATAGTAGGTAATATGAAACAAACAGGTGATTCTTATGGTGGTTTTCTACTTAAGGAACATAATGGAAATTGGAACGATGGATATGGGATTACAAGAAGGGATGATAAAGATGAAGTAACTGGATGGGTAACAAAATATAATGAGAACTATGTACATAGTGATTTAGCTTATGGTGTAAATAGCATCGTATCTATGGTATACGATAAAAGCAGTGTAGAGGTGTTTAATAACGAGACTTCGGATGGAACGGATAATTATACGGATGATATTCTTCATGATGGTGGTGACTTTGATATAGGATGGACAGAAGGTTTTCTTGACGGAGGAATAGCCGAGGTGATTATGTACAATACTGCAGTTAATGATGCCCAGAGGATAATATTACATAACTATCTGGCTGCAAAATTTGGACTCACAATCAGTAATAACTTCTATGATGAGGACGAAACAACAGATAACTTTGATCATGATGTGTCTGGTATTGGTCAGGCTGCAGATGGTTCTAATCATACAGATGCACAAGGAAGTGGTTGGGTAAGGATGCATACTCCATCAGACCTCGATAATGGTGAATTTCTAATTTGGGGACACGACAAAGGCACTTTAAGCCAAAACACAACCGATGTCCCATTTGGAACGGATAGTAGGATTAACCGACAGTGGAGTGTTAGTGAATATGGCGGGGATGGAGTAGGAACCGTAACGGTAAGCTTGGACTGTTCTCATTTTATTATTGGGGACGAAAACGATCTACAGTTGTTAATAGATGGAGATAATACGTTTTCAAGTGCTTCAATCCATGTTAACGGTCTGTCTTATGATAGCGACAAGAAGATCGTAACCTTTACTGGTGTTAATTTTTCGGATAATAATCATTTTACGCTAGGCTCTTCTTCAAGCCAGAATTTATTGGGTGGATTATATTATTCTCTTGGTTCTGGTGCATGGGAGAATAATACTAATTGGTCTTTGTATCACAAAGAAGGAGAAGCATGTTCCTGTTATCCTACGGATGAAGATCATAGCGTTGTTATTGCTGGAGATGCTATAACTGTTGAATCTGATAAAACAATTATGAGTTTGATTATTGAAGAGGGAGGAAGCTTAACTTATCTCAACAACAATGTAGATGTATCATTAAAAGGAAGTTGGTTAAATAATGGTGGGTTCAACTCTTTGAATGGTTCTGTCGATTTTAACGGGAATAAAAGTCAATCTATCGGTGGAGATTCTATTACCACTTTTGCCAATCTCACTATCAGTAATACTTCTGGAGGGGTTGCACTGACTTCGGATCAAAATTTAACAGGAACTTTAACGTTGTCTTCAGGTGAATTTACTACTACAGGAAATGATTTCACCATCGTATCCAACAGTTCCGGCACAGGCAGGATAGCAGAAATTTCCTCAGGATCATCTTTTACTGGTAATATAACCATGCAAAGATATTTTCCATTAGCAACGGATGAAAGTGGATCCGCGTGGAGAGAATTTACTTCTAGTATTCAAGGAGCAGATATAGCTGATTGGCAAGATGACTTTGTAACTTGTGGTTTTTCTGGAGCAACTAGTCAGGTGTGTGGAGGATTTGTTTCTGCCTATTATTATGACGAATCTCTTGATGGAGGTGCTGGTGTAAATGGATGGCAATCGGTTGTTTCTTCAGAACAGCAAACCAAAGGTATTGGTATAAGTGTTTATGTTGCTGAAAGTGATTTTACCTTAGATGTAACTGGACCTCCAATTACAGGAACGCAGGTTTATAATACTAGCACTACACCAAAATTAAGTTTTACCGATAATTATGCTCCTAACGACGAAGAAGATGGGTGGAACCTTCTGGGTAATCCTTTCCCATGTTCAATTAATTGGAATAAGATAGATGCAAGCGATAAAGTAGGTATTGATAATGTAATTTATACCTATAATAATGAAGCTGGTAATTATGGTGCTTATACTGCTGACTTGCCTGTTGGTACAAATTTGGTAGATAGCATAATCCCTTCTGGTCAAGCTTTTTGGGTGCATGCTAATGCGTCTAATCCATCATTAACAATTCGGGAGGAAGACAAAGACCTTACAGACAAAGCCATTGTTAAGTCGAATCTTGTAATAAATGGATATTTAAAACTCTCTATAGATGGAGGTGAAAATAATTACAGTGATGAACTAATATTAATGTTTGATGATGAAGCAACATTAGGTTTTGATGTAGGAAAAGATGCATTAAAGTGGGATAGTTTTAATGCTGATGCCCCTAGCATTTCTTCAGTTACTTCAGATGGTAGCGATCTTTCTATAGACTTCCTTCCTAATAATGCAGCAAGCCTAATTATACCTATTAGAATCAAAGTAGGGATTTCAGGAAACTATAATATTAATGTAGAAGCATTGGGGATATCCTCTGAAGGAGCGGAGCTTATTTTAGTTGACTCATTGAACGGAAACAGCATAGATCTTATGTTGACTAATAAATACAGCTTTTCTGTTTCAGATACTACTTTTTCGCCTCGTATGTTTCTCATTGTTAATTATTTTGGGGTTCCGGTTTCGATTGAAAACTATAAGGAGAAGTTTGTGGAACTATATCCTAACCCTAATGATGGGGCTTTTACAATGGAGCAGGGCAATAATAATTTTAATATTATGATAATTAGAGATACTAGAGGACGAATAATTAAGAAAAAAAGAATTAAATTAAAGAATAGTGTAAGAGTACGAATTAATGATGCTGGTGTTTATTTTGTAACGTTATCAAATAAAACCAATTCGGTAGTGCGTAAAGTTGTTGTAAGGTAATATTTAGGGTTCTGTCGCATTAATCTTCAAAAAATCATGATGTCTTACTTTTAGTCTTCCAAAAACTAAAAGACATGTTCAAACATCATCGCTACCCACGAGTTATTATTCAGCAAGCCGTTTATTTCAAACTTCGATTCTCTTTGAGCTATCGGGATGTGGAAGAGCTAATGCAAATCAGGGGAGTTGATGTTGACCATTCAACCATTCAAAGATGGGTGTTCAAGTTCACCCCAGAGATTGAGAAGAACATGAATAAGAGAAAGTATAGAACCGGGGATAGCTGGCGAATGGATGAAACCTACATCAAAGTTGGAGGCAAAGATAGATTCCTGTATCGTGCTGTAGATAAGGAAGGAAACATTGTAGATTTTCTATTAACCAAAAGTAGACAACGCATGTCAGCACAGAAGTTTTTTAATAAAGCGATTGAAAACAATGGCAAGCCACGAGTTATTAATATTGATAAAATCGGATCGAATAATTCAGCAATTAGAGTTGTAAATAGGAGAGGGTTGTTCAAGAAGAATATCAGAATACGACAGTGCAAATATCTAAACAACATTGTGGAACAAGACCATCGAAGTGTCAAAAGAAGAATAGTAAATATGACTGGCTTCAAGGAGTTCGAGTCAGCTCAATGGACTCTTTCAGGAATTGAGGTCGTGAATATTCTTAGAAAAAATCAGTTAGAAAAATCTCGGAAAACGAACTTCAAAACATTCGCTTCTTTGGTTGCATGAAAATTAAAAATTTAGATTTTCTTAGTATCAGAACAAGTTAATGCGACAGTACCGCAGCATTACTTAGACGGTGTTTTTTTGCCAATTATGTCTCCCCGAAAGAATAATGTGAAATCAACACTCTATTGTTGAAAGAAGGCTTATTATCTTTACCTTTTAGCTAACGAAAACAACTAACCTTGCATTAAAATTAATACTCGAATATGAAAATAACTAAACAAAGTAAATTAAAGAATTATTCTTTGGTGGCTGTAGGAATAATAGCGGGAGGAAATGCAACGCAAGCAGCTATTCAATATACAAATATTGATCCAGACACAGTAGTTAGTAGCGAGGCTGGATATGAGAAGTATGATTTGTATTTCAATAACGATGCTATTTCAGATATGACGTTATTCTGGAATAGCAGGACTTCAGGATTTTATTCTTCTGCCTCTTCTTGGCACATTAGCGATAATTCATATATGAAATTGAATTTTCAAAATTCCAATAGAGTAGTTGCTTTAATCAATGGCTCTTCATTTCAGCCCATTTCAGTTAATTCTGGTAGTGTAATTTCTGGTGATTTGAATGACTGGATTTCATCGAATGCTAATGGTAATTTAGCTTCTCATATATTTCGTTCATGGAACTTTACTTCTGGGTCGGGTACATACTCCAATACCAAAGGAGATTATTTTCTAAATGATACCAGCTATATTGGTGTTGAATTTAGAATTGATAGCAAAATACATTATGGTTGGATTCAAATACAGATGGCTGACACAGTGGGTGGAGCGACAATACTTGATTTTGCTTATGAAGACCAAGAGGGAGTGGGTATTGCTGCTGGAGATAAAGGTGGCTCGGCAGGAATTGAAGATAGATCTCAAAAGAATACCGTTCATAGCTACGGAAGAGATGTTCATATTAATACTACAAGCAAAGGAACTGCAACCGTTTACAACCTAGCAGGCCAAGAAGTTGCGAGCCAAACTCTAAAAGGAGGTGCCAATCGGTTAAATGTAAAAGGCGATGTAGGTATTTATGTTGTGCGTATTACACAAAATGGCAACACAGAAAACCATAGAGTATATCTTTCTTAATAAGAAAACAGTTTGTGAGAAAAGCGATTCAATAACTTGAATCGCTTTTTTTATGCAATGTCTTGTCTTGAAAAAGTTGACTAAAACAATTGACAATGAAGGTGACAAGAATTTCTACAGCATAAAACGTCAATATTATTATTTTTACGATGACGTTGGAAAAGGTTTATATGAAACTTGTCTGACTCCCCATAATTCGTACAGTTGAAAAGAAAAAGCGAGTTGTTTCCAAGGAGTCATCAAATGTAAAACCAATTCATTTGGGTGTTTTTGATCTGAATGGATATTTTTAATACTTTCAATTCCATGAAATCATATTCCAAACATACTTTGTCAAAATCCACTTTTATGAGTGGTATTCAATGTGAAAAAAAGTTCTACTTAGGAAAGAACCATAAGAAACTAAACATAGAGAAGGATAAAGCATCATCGGCCACTGAAGCGATCTTCGCACAAGGAAACCTGGTTGGAGAATTAGCACTTAAATTATTCCCTGATGGAGTAGACGCTACACCTGAAAGCTACTACGATTTTCAAAAATCTGTACTTCAAACCGATGAGTTCATTGAAAACGGAGAAACGATTATATACGAAGCAGCATTTCAATATAATGGAGTATTGGCCGCGATGGACATACTTGTAAAGTCGGTAGATGGCTGGAGAGCGTACGAAGTAAAAAATTCAACGAGTCTTTCCGATACCTATCGAATGGATGCCGCATTACAATATCATGTAATTACTAATTCAGGGATAGAATTAAAGGATATATCCATTGTCTATATCAATAATGAATATGTACGACAAGGAGAACTGGATATAAATAAACTGTTTACAATCGAATCTGTTTTGGAAGATGTGAAGCAGAGAATACCTGGAATGCCTGATCAAATACGCAGATTAAAAACTGTTCTATCCGATCAAGTTCTTCCTGAGAAAGAGATAGGGCCACATTGCAATTCACCATACGACTGTGAATTTATCGGAAATTGCTGGAAGGATGTTCCTGAATATTCTGTGTTCGATATTAAGAATTTAAGAAGTAACAAGAAGTGGGAATTATTTAACATGGGAGCTGTGACGTTAGATCAAGTTCCTGAAGATTATAGTTTGGGAACAAACCAATTGATGCAAATAAGTTCAGAGCTAAATCAGACTACAATAATTGATAAGGAAAACATACAGCGATTTATACGTGAATTTAAATACCCATTGTACCATCTCGATTTTGAAACTTTTGCGGTTGCCGTTCCATTGTTCGATGGTACAAGACCATATAGACAAACCGTTTTTCAATACTCATTACATATCCAAGAATCGCCTGGAAGCGATCCAAAACACTTGGAATACCTTGCAGAAGTTGATGGAACAGACCCTCGCATAAAGTTTGTAGATCGGCTTATAGAGGATTGCGGTACTACCGGAGACATCCTTGTATACAATATTGGATTTGAACGAGGGAGGTTAAAAGAGACAATTGAAGCATTTCCAAATTACGCTACTGATATGCAAAAAATCATAGACAGATTAAAAGACCTTATGATTCCCTTTCAACAAAGGTGGTATTACACACCCGAAATGCGCGGGTCGTATTCTATTAAAAAAGTATTGCCTGCTTTGGTTAAAGGAAAAGATGTTTCTTATAAAAAATTAGTGATAGGAGATGGAGGCACAGCAAGTAGCACTTTTTCGCAAATGCTGAATGGGACATTTGACGGTGATCCAAGAGCTACCAGGCAGCATCTGCTCGCTTATTGTAAGCTAGACACATATGCCATGGTTCAGTTGTTAAGTAAATTAGAGGAAGTTTAATATTATATCATTTATGGATTATTCTAAAACAATAATAAATATTATAGAGAGCAAAGAGTTAAAAAAAGATTGGAAGTTATTCATTCCAATTTTTTTAATCTAAAGCAGGAGGGACACATAAGAGACCTTGTTCTAGAACTGTTCAATGAAAATAGGGATGATAACTTATTTTCAGTTGCAGAATATCCAAGGAATGGGCTGAAGCGAGTGGATTACTGTATTCTTAAAAAGGGGAAAGAGAAATTTGAAATAGAGTATACTGTTGAGTATAAATTTCAATTTTCGGGTGATTTCAAAAATTTCAAAAAGTTTGATTCTGATGATAAGGGATTTGAAAAAGTTTTTAAAAGTGATTTTGATACTAAAAAAGTTAATGACAAAAAAACAGATTGTTTTATTCTCTTTGTTGCGGATTGGGAAGACGAGTTTGAAAAACGTAGTGCAATGGAGGGGAAATTTGATAACATGAAGATTAGTCGTTTTCAAACAGATAAAAACTGGAGGACGAAGCACGGAGATTGGAAAGATAATTTAGCCTTAATTTTCAAGGGAAACTGTAGTTTTTGTCTTTTTTAGCTGTAAATACCTAGGTCATAGTATATGTAGCCACCTTTTCTTATATTCACAATGTAAGCATCCTGCCTGGATACGACGCTCAAAGTGACCACCTCAGGACGGTTAAAACTGACCACCTAAAAACACTGGCGAAGATTTGTAATTATTGGCCGTTATCATGGTTCAAATTTAGTTGATTTTTTTCATTGTTAATTTCTCGTTTCTTT